>JAUVKK010000003.1 GCA_030596305.1 Helicobacteraceae bacterium
GGAGAGTTCGCCAATACTTCTTGATGCTGTAAGCCTGTTCATGGTCTCACGGTCAATAAGCTGCGAGCGAATAGTACGACAGCGGGCACTCAGATAGCCATACTTAGCCGCTTTGCCTAAGGGCATACCTTCTCCTTAGCCATGGAGAGTAACTGCTCCGCCACTGCCTCAACATCAAAAGAGCTCTCATAGGCTTTCATCTTCTGCTTTAGAGTTACTACGGATTCTTGGCGTTGCAGCTTTAGCTTTTCATCTAAAAGAGCTCTATCATGCTCTTTTTGCGTCTCAAAAAGCTGCTGCTCTTTTTCGATATGGTGTTTGGCTTGGAGGTCTGCTTTTTTGATGACATGCAAGGCGGCTGTGTCAGCCTCTTTACGTTCTGTTGTAACCTCGGCATCGAGGGAGAGTATCTTCTGCGTAAGTTCAATCATAATTGAGCACCACTTTACTGATATAAATAATTATATCATCATTTGTGATACTTAAAAAGCAACTGTTATCTAAACGAGTTACGTTCGATCGGCGGTTTGTAGTGAGGGTCTTCGCCTTTTATCGTCCAGAGCTCTTTGCTCAAGGCAGTGACTGCTTCAAAAAAGCTATCATCAACAAGGTCTAAAACCTCAAGCCCTGCGAAATATTTTTCCAACAGTGCTTTTTCGTAACCAAAGTCCTGTCTCTCTGTAGGCAGACTCTCATTTGGCAGAAATTTCAGCATCTGATCTGTCTTTATGTTTGCCAACAGCCAGAAGGCAAGGAACTCTTCTGAAAAGAGGTTAAGCACCTCTGCTGAGTAACGTTCAAAGTCACTGAATCCACTCTCTTCATACAGAGCGATTATCAGCGACATGGCAGCGTGCAGGTGTTCAAGAGGCACCATAGAAAAAAGTGTACGCCCTGCCGAAGCACCTGTAGTATGTTCCGCACCGATAAAGACCCTTACTCCGCCATCAGTGGCACCAAAGTTGTTGGTCTTGAGACCGATAAGACCGATGTCTGTGTGACGGTGTCTGCCGCACCCTTTGGCGCAGCCTGAGAAGCCGATCTCGATGCGATGTTCATGTATCTTTTCAAGCGGCAGATACGAGGTCTCATCTTTGATGTTCCAAAAAGAGAAGGGACAGTAGTCACTGCCGGCGCAGGCAAGAATGGTGTTACTTAACTTTGGTGACTCCAAGTCGGCACATTTCTCTTTAAGACCCATCAGGTAGATGTTCTGGTCGATCCCCAGTCTGATCTCTGCGTTTTGTTCAGTAGCAAAGGCCGCGATCTTCTCAAACTCTTCGGCAGTAACACGTCCAAAATCGGTCTCATAACAGAACGAGAGTGTGCCGTCTTTGAGTGTTTCGTAGGTCTCAAAACGTGCTTTTTCAAGCTGCAGTTCTCCACCGCTGTTAAAGCTCTTTTTATATTCAGTCTCAAGATGTTTTTTAAAGCCGTCCATCCCGATCTCTTCTAAAAGATAAAAGAGTCTGGTCTTGGCACGTGAAAAACGTGAGCCGTGTTTGTAAAAGGCTTCGACAAAGGCTGCAAAAAAGCCGATGACCTCATCAGGAAGTAAAAAGATGTCAGCGTCTTGGGCCACTTCGGTGTTTTTACCGCCCATGTAGACATTAAAGCCAAAAACGCCCTCTTTCTGGGCCAAAGAAAAATAGAGATCATTAGCGAACATCGAAGTGACATTGGCACTGTTACCGGAGATACCGACTGAGATCCGTCTAGGCAGCATTCCCACGTAACGGGGGACTTCTAAAATATGGTCTTGCATCTGCATGACAATCGGGTACGCTTCGATCTTACTGTATTCGCCTACACCATCATAGACATCAGAGACGATGTTTCGGATGTTGTCACCAAAACTCTGCCAGGTTGAAATGCCCATAGCATTGACCTGTTTGAAGACACTTAAGATGTTATCTGATTCCAGACCAAACATCTGCAGTCCCGCTCTTGCTGTCATAATCATGTGGAGGTCGTGAGTAGTGAGGATCTCAGCCAACTCTTGAAACTGAGCGGCCGTCAACCGGCCTGCAGGCAGACGAAGACGAAGGGTGAAATCTTCCTCTGCAAATTCAGCAGTGAAGATACCAAAATCCTGAAGGTAGTAGCGGTCGCCCTCACCCAGGTTTTCAAAATCCAGGGTCTCTAGTTCAGGAAAATAGTCAAATGGACGCATCTGCGCCTTGTAGCGTTCGCGTTTGTTGAGTTTGCTCTCAGTCTCTATCATGATAAAACTCCCCTCTGAGCGTTCTGAAATAATTTTGCTATTTTACTTGAATAACAAAGACCGAATCATGATGTGTGTCAACGCCAAGGAGGCGCGTTTATTGCGTAACAGAGGCCTTATATAAATATTATTTATTCTATTTTTTGTAATGACTTTATCACTTTTTAGACTATAATATATCGATAACTTATAAGCGAAGGGCTGTTAATGAAGCTGCATCGACGATATAGCACCATGACGACCTTCTTTATTCTCTTTACTCTCTTCGTCACTATTGCCACTTCCGTACTTGTCTGGACAACATGGATCGAGACCAAAGAGAGGGCCGTGCTGGAACTGGAATACATCAACAAGACGGTCTCTAACTCCTACGCCTCCGACCTGCAGCAGAATGAGACACTTCTGGGACTCTTGGGTGCTCACCTCTTGGAAAATGACATTCTCAACCATCCTGAACGCATACAACAACTCATCCGACACCCGCTCGAGACCAATCCAAGTCTTGCCGGATTTGGGATCGCACGCAAGGATGGACAACTGGTATCTGTCTCCTACATACCGAAAAACTATACCCTTCCAAATCTGCTCAAAGATGAAAAAAGCCGCGACACCTTCAAAAAAGCCCTCAAATATAAAAAAATGGTCATCGGACGCACCTACTATATGGGGATCTTGGATAAATGGATAATCCCTCTGCGCACCCCGATCTTAGATAAAAATGGTGACATTGCCTTTGTCTTGACTACAGGTATCGATCTTTCGCTCCAGAAAAGTTCATGGAATGCCAAAGGCTTTCCGGAACATATCGGCGTGGCTATCGTTCGTGATGACAACTATTTCACCTATGTCTCTGACGTTGAAGAAAATGAGATGCAAGAGTGGTATTACAACCCTGTTCCACAAAACTCTCTTAGTCAAATAGACACAATCAACATCCGTTTTCCCGGTATTCACATCTTTGACCTTATAAACCGTGACCAGAAAAAGATCTTAGTCCTCTCAGAGTATAACCGGCAGTTCAACTACATTAGTGTGACCAGAGTGACCTATGAGAAGCTCTATTACGACCTCTATGAGCAGCTCAACTACTTTATACTCGGTATCACTCTCTTTTACCTCTTTACCCTTCTCTTTTACATCATCAACCATCGACGCGATCAACAGCGGACAAGCGAACTTGTCTGGTCGGCAAACCATGATATCCTGACAAAACTGCCTAATCGATACTTTTTACAGCAAAAGACAGAACAGTGGAACAAGCTCCATCAACAATACAGTGCACTTTTTATGGACCTCAATAACTTTAAATCCATCAATGACAATTATGGACACCCCTTTGGAGACAAGCTCCTGGTGATCATTGCAGAGCGTCTTAACGCAATCGTTCAAGAGCATGAATATGTCATCAGACAGGGCGGAGATGAGTTTATTGCCCTTACCCCCAGACCCTATAGTGAGATCCCTCAGTTTGCACAGCATATCATCCATGTCCTAAGTGAAGTCGTTACGATCGACAACATCACCCTGCATCCTCAGATCACCATAGGTATTGCACATTTCCCTCAAGACGCTGACAACATCGACCTGCTGCTCAGTAAAGCAGACATGGCTCTCTATAAAGCGAAAGAGAACAAACTTGGTTTTCTTGCGTACTCTTTTACCTTGGAGGAGGCCTCAAAAAGACGTCTGGACATAGAGATGCGACTGCGAACAGCAGTTGAAAATGATGAATACTACGTACTTCTGCAGCCTCAGATGAATGCCCTGACACTGGAGGTAGAGGGTGTCGAAGCGCTCATACGATGGGAGAGCCCTGAACTTGGCTTCATACCGCCTGACCAATTCATCTCCATAGCAGAAGAGGTCGGGGAGATATCTCGTATCGGTCGATTTGTGTTGCGACGTGCCTGTGAGATGGCCGTTGCGGTCTGGAAAGAGACAGATATACGGTTTACACTCTCTGTCAACACCTCAGCAGACGAGTTACTGCATGATGATTATCTTGACCAGATCCTGATGATCTTGCATGAGACAGACTTTCCAAAAGAGATGCTCATCGTCGAAATAACAGAGAGTCTCTTGATCAACGATGTACGTCGGGCAAAACAGGTCTTAAACGATCTGCGAAGTGAAGGCATTGGTGTCTCTTTGGATGACTTTGGTACCGGCTACTCCTCTTTGAGCATGCTCAAAGGTCTTCCTGTCACCGAACTAAAGATCGACCAGAGCTTTATCAAAGATTTCCTTGTTGACAAACAGGACCTCATGCTGACCAAGTCCATCATCGCACTCTCAGAGCTCTTTGATCTTAAAACAGTCGCAGAGGGCGTCGAAGAGGAAGGACACGTCTTTGAACTGCAAAATGCAGGCTGTACCATACTCCAGGGCTTCTATTTCTCAAAACCGCTAACACAGCCAGAATTAGTACAATTTATAAATGAGTTGGATGAGTGATGTTTTTTGAATATATTTAATGGTAATTGATTAATTTATTTGAAAGTGGTGGGTCGTGAGTGACTCGAACACTCGACCACTCCGTTATGAGCGGAGGGCTCTAACCAACTGAGCTAACGACCCACTTACTGTTGGAAGGCCGAGATTATAGACAAACTTTCTTTAGACAAAACTTTTTTTACCGCGTCCTGTGTACATTTCTTGAAATCTGAAGGCCAGCAGGTTCTGCAAAATGGCAAAAAGTATCATAAAGTTGACAAAACTGCTGCCTCCGTAGCTGAACATGGGCAGAGGCACGCCGACAACCGGAGCAAGTCCCATAGTCATAGCAATATTGACCGACATGTAGATAAATATCATCAAGGATATCCCGGCGGCGACCACCTTGATATACATATCGCTGCTGTGGGTACTCAGACTCAGCAGGTGCAAGATAATGGCGGCATAAAGCGATATCAGCAGAAATGCTCCGATAAAACCGAAACGTTCTGTCACGTAGGCAAAAATAAAATCACTTGAGGCGATTGGCAGAAACTTCATCTGTGTCTGCGTTGCCTCATCTTTGACCTTGCCGATCACCCCGCCTGAGCCGATGGCTATGATGGACTGTTGGACATGGTACGAAGGCTTCTCAGCTAAGAAATCAGTGATACGCTGTTTCTGATAAGCATGCAACTGTGTATACAGCAGCGGTGCAGAGATCAGAACACCAACAATAAGTGTTGCCCAGATCTTCCAGTTCACACCGACAAGGAACAGTGTACCTACGCCGATAAGAAGAAGAACTGTTGCCGTACCAAGATCAGGTTCTTTGGCGATAAGAAAAAAGGGCAGTAAGATATAAAAACTTATCTTCAAAAAATCCATAAGTTCATAACCGTCTTTCGGGGGCGGATTACGGCTGATAATATAGGCCAGCATCAAAACAAAAGCAGGTTTCATTAGTTCTGAGGGTTGAAGTGTAAAGTGGGTAAAAGGGATCTCGATCCACCGTTTTGCACCCAGTCGTGAATGGCCAAAAAACTCAACAGAGACAAGCAAGGCAATGTTAAACCAGTAGAAAAAAGGGATCAGCCAATTGAAGCGCCGCAGAGGAAGAAAAAAGAAAAACACAAAGACGACTATCCCGACGCTGACATAGACAAAATGCTTCTGTGCAAGAGTCGGATGAACCTCACCGATAAGCCAATGTGAGATAAAGATCAAAGGGAGCAGTAAAATAATGGTGGGATAATCAAAATGTGCTAAAATACGGCGATCAATTTTAAACACAGTCGGTACCCCTTTTAATGACTATTTATTTTTATATTGAGCGAATTGTAACATAACGGACAATAATGACACCAAAATCGACCACCTTACACGCTACAGACACCATTCGCCTTGATGCATTTCTCAGCGCTGAGTTAGGCGTTACCCGCAATCAGATCGTTCAGCTTATCAAGCAGGATGCCGTAGTTGTTGAGGGCAAAAAGATCTCTAAACCCGGTCTGAAGCTCAAAATCGATCAAGAGGTGACGATCACCTTTCCTCAGGCGAAGGTCACACCTGCTAAAGAGATCGACTTTGATGTTGAGATCCTTTATGAAGATGATGACCTGCTTGTTATCAACAAACCCTCAGGTCTTACTGTTCACCCTGCTCCAAGCGTCAAAGAAGCCACCTTGGTCGATTGGCTTAAACACAAGGGAATCCGTCTTTCAACCATCAGCGGTGAAGAGCGTCACGGTATCGTTCACCGTCTTGACAAAGGGACTTCCGGTGTTATGGTCGTAGCAAAAAGCAATGAAGCGCACGAAGCGCTCTCAGCCCAACTGCAAGACAAGTCGATGGGACGTTTTTATCTTGCAGTGATCAATCCGCCGCTGAAAGATGATATGGTCATGGTGGACAAACCGATCGGCCGCAGTGCGCAGAACCGACTCAAGATGGCAGAGGTCGAAGGGGCTAAAGAGGCAAAGACACTTTTCAAACACCTTGCCCTCTCCAAAGATGAGAAAAATGAGTTGATCGCCTGTAAACTCTTTACAGGACGTACCCACCAGATCCGTGTTCACCTCGAGACCTTTTCGCGTCACATCTTGGGAGACCATCTTTACGGGATCAAAAATGACAAACTTGAGCAGATCTTGCTTCACGCTTATGTCCTCTACTTTATCCACCCCACTACCAAAGAGCGTTGCCAATTTTCAGCACCACTGAGTCAGGCAATGCAAGAGTATCTAGAAAAATATTTTGAACAGGAGATCATCAATGAACAGCTACCTCATACGAATTTTGAGCGCCACTTCGATATTAGTGCTTCTTAGCGCTTGTACAGGGGGAACGCCAAAACCGGCACAAGTTGACAAATCACTACCAAAAGTCGCACTCAACGGCTACTTAAGCGATATGACCGCCGCTGCATTTGAGTGGCAACCTATCACCGATACCCGCGTCAAAGGGGTCATTGTCTACCGTAATGATCCATCATCTAAAAGCCCTAACAAACTCAGCCAGATCGACACCGTCAAAAATGCACGTGTTACCCACTACCTTGATAGCAAGCTGAAACCTGAGACCCTTTACCAATACCGTTTTGCCACCTATAATGCAAAAGGGCACACCTCTCTTGCCAGTAAAAAGCTTGATGTAAAGACAAGACCTCTTTTAGCTTCTGTCAGCTTTTTCAGTACCTCAGGTTCCCTGCCGCGTGCTGCAAAACTGGTCTGGCGCCCGCACACAAACAACAGTATTGTTGCCTACCGTCTGGAGCGTCGTCAAAACGGCACTGATAAATGGAAAAAGATAGCAATGATCAAAGGACGTCTCAATGCAGAGTACATCGACACAGGTCTAAAAGACAACACCCGTTATGAGTACCGACTCAAGTCGGTGACCTACAATGACATCATCTCTAAACCGAGTCAAAGTGCCACTGTGATCACCAAAGCACCGCCTCCGCCTGTTAACACTATCAATGCATCTCACGGTAAACCAGGTATGATTAATGTAAGCTGGAAAGATGACAATAGCGCCAACATCGTCTATTACCAGGTCTACCGTGCAACCAGTGAGACCGGACGTTATAAACTGGTCGCTGACAGACTGAAAAAAATGCGTTATAACGACAGTATCTCTAAAACATCACAGCAGTACTTTTACAAGGTCATCGGTATCAATGCAGACAACCTCGGCGGTGAGCTGAAGGCTGTAAAAGCAGCTGCAGGTACCACGATCGACGCACCAAGAGGTCCAAAAAACCTTGTGGCCATGGTTGAAAATGCCACCGTTCAGTTGACATGGAAGTCAACAGACAGCCGTGCTGTTTCGTACATCGTGACCAAAGAGATCTCTAAAGGCTTTATGTCCAGTGAGACGAAGATCTATAAAAACATCAAAAAGACATTGATGATAGACAGTTCGCTAAAACATGGTGAAGAGTACACCTTCAGTGTCGTCAGTGTCGATAAAAACGGCATAAAGTCAGCACCGTCAAACAGTGTTAATGTCAAGTTGGAGGATAAAAAGTAATCTATGCCGCACATCCACATCAAATCTTTTAATCCCGTTGCCCTGCCTGCAAAAAGAGAGAACGTTGACTTTCACTTTATGGCAAGCAACGTTACCCACAAAGATGAACATCTTATTGCTACCAGCATCGATGATAAAGAATTTTTTCTCCTGATCAAAGACACCGCAGACAATGTACTCTTGAAAAGTGAGAAGATCTCCCGTCCCTCACCGACCTATCTTGTCAAACAGGCGCTTAACCACTATGCTGCACTGACCAACAGCGAGATACTCGCATCTAACGTTGATGACACCACTAAAAACATGCACCTGCAAAAAGAGGATGCTTTATGGACCATTCACGATTTTGCCAAGGGGTTTCCGGAAGCTGATGATGTTCGCATCGAAGTTGGATTTGGCTCCGGCCGTCACCTTCTGCATCAGGCAAAAGAGAATCCTGAAATTCTTTTTATCGGTATAGAGATACATAAGCCCTCAGTCGAACAGGCACTTAAACAGATCAACATCTTAGGGCTTAAAAACCTTATCTTGCTCGATTATGATGCAAGACTCTTTTTAGAACTGGTTCCATCAAACATTGTCAGCCGTGTCTATGTCCACTTCCCGGTGCCTTGGGATAAAAAACCGCACCGTCGTGTTATCTCGACTGCCTTTATCAGTGAGTCAACACGTGTCTTGGCACCTCAAGGTCGTCTTGAACTTCGCACAGACAGCGAAAACTATTTTGCGTATTCATGGGAGACTTTTATTGCGCTTAACAGAGCTAAGTTAGAGGTCAACAAAAACCAGGAGATCGCTATTAGCTCCAAATACGAAGACCGCTGGAAAAAGATGGAAAAAAACATCTATGATATTACGCTTATCAATGATGAGATATCGCCTGAGCTGAACCTTGAAGGCAGTTTTGAGTTCAAGACAGGTCTCGATGAAGAGTGCCTGAACAAGCTCAATACAACAACCCATAAGATCGAAGGCGGCTTTATCCATTTTGAACGTCTTTATAAAACAAGTGACGGGAGAATGATGGCAAGGATCTCAATGGGAAGTTTTGAGAGACCTGAACACCTCTATGTCATTATCGGTAAAGAGAAAAGTTACTACTTTCCAACCCAGCCCGTACCGTCTCAGGTCAACTTTGCCGTACATAAACATCTAGACGAGCTGCTGCATGGATAAGGTCATATTAGCGCAGGACCTTTCACTGGCCTATAACACGGAAGAGACCATCATCTCAAGAGCAAACTTCTCTGTCAGCTCAGGTGACTTTGTCTTTATCACCGGTGCCAGCGGTAGCGGTAAGTCTACCCTGCTTCGATCTTTTTACGGTGCACTTAAACCTGAAAACGGTTCTCTTATCGTTGGTGGAGTCGAAGTGAACAATATATCAAGTTCCAAACTTAACTTCCTGCGTCGCCATATCGGGATCGTCTTTCAAGACTACAAACTGATCAAAGAGTGGACAATAGAGAAAAACGTAGCACTGCCGCTTATCATCAACGGCTATGCCAAAGATGTCTGCGATATTCAAGTCGATAAACTGCTCAACCATGTCAAACTCTCACATAAAATGGGGAAATATCCACCTGAGCTCAGTGGTGGTGAACAGCAGCGCGTGGCAATGGCCAGAGCTCTGGCGCACAACCCTATCTTGATCTTGGCAGATGAGCCTACCGGTAACCTTGACGACTACTCATCAAAACTGATCTGGAACCTTCTTGAAGGTGCTAATACACAACTCAATGCAACAGTCTTAGTGGTTACCCACCACATTCCAGAAGACCTTGCCGTCGATTATAAACATTTTAATATTGAGGGAGGAGATGTTTATGAAGTCAGTTAAAAACCATCTCTCTCTTATCATCGCCCTTTTTACCATCGTCTTTACCATGCAGATCTATATTGTCGTTGATCGAACAGTTAAGGCATATGAATATGACCTCAACGAAAATTACAGTATTGTCGTTGTCACTCAAAAGAAGGTTGATACAGACACTCTTGTTGCCATGAGTCCCAAGATCAAAAGTGCTGATGAGATCTCTACCAAAGAGGTGATCAGCAATCTTCAGTCACAGATGAAACAGCGTCACATCGACCTGCTGAAGCTTTCACTCCCACACTTCTACTCTTTACACCTTACTCATTACCCTGCACCACATGAGGTAAAGGAGCTGCGTAAAAGACTGGAAAAGAACAGTCACATCACACGTATCGAAGACTTCGCACAAAGTCATGATACGCTGTATAAACTGCTACTTCTTTTTAAATCTGTCATTGTCCTCTTTGCTATCGCAATATTTGCAGTCACTTCGCTGCTGATAATTAAAGAGATGCGTATCTGGCAGTTCCAGCATAATGAGCGTATGAGTATCATGGCGATGTTCGGTGCACCGGTGTGGATGCGTTCAGCCGTACTGTTTAGAGTCTCTATTGTCGATGCTGTCATCGCTTCTGTGTTGGCCATCGGGACCATTACCTATGCAGACTTTATGAAAGTCGGCAATGAACAGTTACAGTCTATCGGTATCGAGGTACTGCTGTTTGACCCGATCAATGACAGTCTTTTAATTGTGGGTGTCGCCTTAAGTCTCTCTATCATCCTTGCTACACTGATTGTCATCGGTCATAAAGAAGAGGTCTGATGCGCGCACTTTTACTCTCTCTTCTTCTTATTGTCTCTACAGTAGCCGCGAAACAAGACGTTACTAAACAGATAAAAAAGACCAACAAAGAGATCAAAAGCTTTGACAAAAAGTACTCCAGTCTCCATAAAAAGATGTCCAAAACAGCCAAGGCGATTAAAAAGTCTGAAAAAGAGCTGGTTCGACAAGAGAAAGAGATCACAGAACTTAGTAAAAAATTGGGAAATTCGCAAGAGAGATATCAAGCCAACCAAAAAGAGCTGCTGGTACTTAAAGACAAGCAGCTGCTGCTGCATGGCAAACAGGGACTCATAGAAAAAGAGCTTATCCAATCGATTGCACGCAACATCTCTATCAACTCTTTAGTCAAAGACAAACATGCTGTCACAACAGAATCAATTATCACTGAAGAGATACTAAACGAACTTAATCTCCAGACCCAGCGCAAGATAGAACGGTTAGAGCAAGAGCACAACTCTAACGCCAAGACGATAAAAAGTTATCAGACTCGCACGGACAGACTCCAGGCCAACATCAGCAATATTGATAAAGAGAAGATCAAACTGCTAAAAGTGACTAAAAACAATAAAAAATCTATTACCAAGATGCAAAAAGACCGAAAAAAGTATAAAAAGTCCATCAATAAACTGCTTGCACAAAAAAAGGCTCTAAGCAGTACACTTGCGAGACTCAACATCATTAAGTCAGAAGAGAAAAAACAGACAAAACAGACAAAGAGAAGCAGAACCAAAACAAATACTACGGCCAAAGTAACCAAAAAAGGCTCAAGCTATCAGAGTGTAAAGTCAAAAAGATATCGCGGCAAAAAGACCATTGCACCACTTTCAGGTTATAGAGTGGTCAAAAAGTTCGGTCCCTATACTGATCCTATCTACAAAATCAAGATCTACAACGAGTCTGTCTCTCTTCAGCCAAATCAGCGTAACGCTAAGGTCAAGACCGTTCTAAACGGTAAAGTCATCCTGGCTAAAAAGACACAGCTTCTTGACAACGTCGTCATCGTAAAACACTCAAACGGTCTTCATACCATCTATGCCCACCTGGATCAGATCGCCCCTACCGTTAAAAAGGGCAAAAAAGTCAAAAAAGGCTCTACAATTGGTCGTGTAGACCATGAGCTTACCTTTGAAGTGACGCAGGATAGTTATCATATTGATCCAATGACGTTGATAAAGTAGATACTCTATCAACATCTATCTTCACACATTTTCTGCTCTTATTTGTGAGAAGACCGTTTAAATACACCTTGTCTTAAAACAACTTACTTAAGAACAATTCACTATACAATACTGCCACTATTTTGAGTTAAGACATTTAAACTGACAATAAATATTAATATAAATGAGTATACATTTTAAGCTGTTATTTATTATTTTTCATCAATAATAGTTATATCTTAATATCAAGTAACGCTTATCAACCAAAAGGATAACTTATGAAAAAAATTGTAATGTTGCTATTAATGCTGGTAGTCACTGCATCTGCTGTTTCAGATGCCAAAAAAGTACGCTACCTCGATACTGTTAAAGACCTTATTGTCGCAACGCAAAAGACACGTGGCGGTACCTATAACTTTTTAAATGGAAGTGAGTTTGCACAGTTTGGTGTATTTGACCAACGCTCAAAGATCAAAGCTTCATTTAAGGCACTAAACCGACAATTTAAAGTGGTAGGTCCAAAAATAGACGGTGAGTTTGACAAACTGTATAAGCAGATGAAAAGTCTTAACAAACTGGCATTTCAACTTGATCCATTAACATCGTTCAAAGCATACAGTTCACTTATCAATAAGATGATCATATTGGGAGGTAAAGCACAAGTAGAACTTTATGGAGATGGCAACAAGTTTGAGAAGAGAGCAAGTGATGTGATGATGAACCAGATCATGCGATTGACAGAAGGGCTTGGTAAACTACGCGGTTTGGGTTCTGGTATTGCCGCGCGTGGTGAATGTGAAGATGAAGAGGTCGAGTATATGGAGGGCTATGTTGATGAAGTAAATAAAAACATGCAAAAAGTCATTGCTTCAATGAGCGCTCTAAGTAAAGAATATGACGACAAATATCCTGCAGGTTTGAGTAAAAAACTCTCAAAATATAAAAAAGGTGTTCTCTCATATGTTAAGCTGGCCGAGACAAAATTGATCGAAAAAGATAATATACAGGTCGATTCAAATCAATACTTTAAACAAGGTACAGACCTAATTGGCGGTGCGATCAAGTTTTATAAAATGAACTCAAAAGCACTTAAAGACTAATCAATAAAAGGATAATGTATGCGATTTTTATTGATCATGACAATGCTGATGAGTATCACTCTTTTTGCAGAGATACAGAAAAAAAGCTACTCAAGTGGCGAGTTGAAGTCTGAGACCAACTACACCTCTGGTAAAAAGAGCGGTATCTCTAAAGGGTATTACAAAAACGGTAAGACAAAATATGAGGCACAGTACAAAAACAATAAGCGTGAAGGCCTCACAAAGTCCTATTATAAAACGGGGATATTAAAAGCAGAAGAGAACTATAAAGATGGTTCACTAAACGGTATATCAAAAAAATACTATAAAAGCGGGAAACTCAAATCAGACTTTAATTTTGAAAGCGATCTGCCGGTCAGTGGTTCAAAGTACACTGAAGATGGTAAAAAGGCAGATAGTTAATATCTTTTTATCTCACGAAGTGTTGACCTATAGACTAACGTTCAAAAGTATTGTCATCTTTCTATAAAGTAAACCATTTAAACTCAGAATTAGGTACTATAATAACAAGAGAACTAAAGTATAGACCAATAACTCAAAAGAATTTAAAAGGTGTAGCATGAGAAAAATCATATTACTACTAATAACGGCAGTTTTTTCACTCTCAGCAACATCGTTGGATGATAAAGTAGCCTATTTGGATAATGTTAAAGAGTTGATCATCATGACACAAAAGATGCGTGGTGACACAAATGTCTACGTTAAAGGCGGTGAAATTGTTCTCTCTGAGATTGAGGACGATCGTGACAATGTAGCAACATCATTAAGAGACCTGCGTCACAAGTTTAAAACAGTCGATATCAAGACGAACGACGAATTCGACAAACTTCACCGTTATATGCAAAGTTTAAATGAAGTAGCGTCAGAACTTGATACTATGACAACATTTAGAGCCTACAGTCTGTTGATCAATGAGATGTTAAAGATCGGTGTGCAGGTTCAAGAGAACTTTTTTGTTGATGGCAGTGAACGACAGAAAAGAGTCAGTGCTGTAATGATGAAAGATGTTTTACCTATGACAGAGCACATAGGAAGATTACGTGGACTCGGGGCTGGAATGGCTGCATGTGGTCAGTGTAATAATGATGAGTATAGCTACACAAAAGAGTACTTTGTTGATGTTGCTGATACTCTCGATGAATTAGTAGCCGCTATGAAAACGTTAAATGCCTCTTATCCAAACAGCTACCCGAAGAACTTGGATCAGCAATTAAAAAAATATCAAACTGATGTTAAAAATTATATAGGGATTATTGAGACTAAACTCTCTAATGCTGAACTTGGAGAGATTGAGAGTATTAAACTTGATGCATATGACTTTTTTAGTCATGGGAGCAGTCTTATCGATCATACGTTGAGCTTTTATGAGATGAATAAAATACTTTTAAACGATTAGTCTCTATCCGTAAAGGGAAGATCACCCTTTATAAACACACTTATACTTTCGAGAACATGCCAGATAGATCTCTCATACCACCATCTTTTGCCATTTACGTTGTTTGAAAATAAACCAGAAAATGGCTCCTTTTACAAATGTCTCTATCGTCATTGCAATAAATATCCAAATCAGTTCAAATCCATAATAGTATAAAAGCAGTGAAGGGATCACTCGAAGCAGCCACAGAGAAGAGACATTGACCTTCAGTGTTGTTTTAGTCGCCCCTGCCCCTCGTAGTGCTCCATTGATGACAAAGGTCATCGCCAGTGGTACCTGAGAGATACCAACAAGCTGCAGGTAGATCGATGCTGCGTCTATCGTTACCGCATCCTGCGTAAAAAAGCCGATAAAAAATGCTGGGAAAAGCGCCAATAAGATACCAAGTAAGCCCATAAAAGTAGCGGCTATTTTAATCGCATACAGTCC
>JAUVKK010000042.1 GCA_030596305.1 Helicobacteraceae bacterium
GATGAACAGCCTGTAATAATAAAAAGAGTTAACAGAGGCAGAAATAGACGTCTCATTAACACTCCCCTGTTTTCAGACAACGAACGGCACTTTCAACATCATCTTGACGCATCAGTGACTCACCGACCAAAAAGGCATCAACACCCGCTTTGTTAAGATCTTCAAGTTGACCATGCTCATAGATACCGCTCTCAGCCACAATTATCTTACCGTTTGGAATAAGCGGGATCAATTCATAACAGAGATTCATATTCATCTCAAAAGTCTGCAGGTTTCGGTGGTTAATACCGATAATATCTGCACCCGAAAAGATCGCTTTGGTCAGATCAGCCTTGTCATGCACTTCAACAAGAGCTTCCATACCCAGGTGACGTGTATAGTTGAGCAGGTGTTTCAGCTCTTTACGAGAGAGCGCTGCTGCGATAAGAAGGACGAAGTCTGCACCATGAACAAGTGCTTCTACAAGCTGGTACTCTGAGACGATAAAATCTTTACGAAGCAGTGGAATACCGACATAACGGCGAAGACCAGAAAGGTAGTCAAGACTGCCTTGGAAATAGTGTGGTTCAGTTAGAACAGAGATGGCACTTGCACCACCACGCTCATACGCTTGGCCAATTGCCAGAGGGTCAAAGTCTTCACGAATTACGCCCTTAGAAGGACTCGCTTTTTTCACTTCAGTGATAATACGATATTTGTCCTCTTCTGTCGACTTTAAAAAAGGGATGACGTCACGCGGTGCACGTGCGTTAAATGCAAGTGAACGTCCCAACCACTCCATTGAAAAATCTTTTTCGCGAATGGCTAAGTCCTCTTTGGTCTTGGCAATAATCTCATCTAATATCATTTTTTAGTTTTCCTTTTTATACACTTGTTAATTGCTTTACGGTGTGCTTTGACCTCTGGATCGTCTGCACCGAGGAGTTCAACGACTCTATCCATCAAGGCATCTGCTTTCTCACACTCACCCTGTTTATAATATCCCCAGGCAAGAGAGTCGATAAAGTAGCCTGAATCCGGCTCAATCGCCAAAGCCCTTTTGACATAGTCGATCCCAACACTTACATTTCGGTCATGTTCGATCATACAGTAGCCGAGATAGTTCAGGTAGTACCCCTCTTCTTTGACCTCAACAACCTTAGTAAGATCACCGATAACACTGTCCAAAAGTTTTTTATCACCTCTGTTTTTAGCTGCTTCGTACTGATAGATCGCTTTTTGACCAAGATAGTCGATCTCACCCGTCTCTTCATACAGCTTTTGTGAAAGAGTGATCGCTTTAGAGTAGACTTTTTCACTGGTATAGATCTTTAATAACAGCTCATCATTTGTATTGGTACGTTCTAAAAACTGCGTCAGTTCCGGTACTTTTTTCGCATTCCAATAGAGTTGTATCAATATACCTGCATTGTACTCTGTCGGTTCAAGGTCATAGAGCTTAGGGTAGTTGTTCAACAGTCCCTCTTCATCTTGCTGGGCACCGTAAAATGCGATTAAGCGTTTGGTCAACAGAAGTGAGTACCCAAGATGTTTACTGTGTTCCTCGACTCTGGCTATCGCCTGATAAGGATTATTCATATTGGTATAAATGATCACTGCGATCTTGTCAAGAGCCTTCTCTGAATAGTTAAGCTGATAGGCCTCTTCAAGTGCTGCCAAAGCTTTTATATAATCTTTTTCCGCAAGATAGACTTCTGCCAACATAAGATAATTCAATTCGGTAGGACTTTTTTCAACTAAACCGAGTGCCTCTTTTTTTGCTGTGTCAATCTCTTTTTTAGCCAACAGTGCGACAATAAGATAACGCAGACTCTCTTCTGTGAGCTCTTCGCCGTTTTGACGTCGGTCATTCAGACGGACAATAACATCATTATAATACCGGCCCTTCATTAAGGCACTCATAGCGTGATCCTGATAGATCTCATCTTTAGTTTTTTCAAACAAAAGATCGTAGTAGCCTACAGCTTCTGCACTGTTATTGCGATTTTGCGCGTCAAAGGCAAAGAGGACCAGTGTGTTTTCATCAACATACATCGGCTCGTCTTGCTGTTTAACAGTCGTCCCTGAAGGAGAGTGTGTGGAGCATCCGTTAAAGACCAGAAAAGCCAATAATGGAAAGAGTAATACTTTATACATCGATAATCCCTGGACATTCAAGTTTGAGTTCACCTAGGTGGGTCTTAAAGTAGTCCCAAAAAGGAAAGGTTCTGCACTGCATCGGTCGCGCTTCATACACACCGCAGCCGCCGGCCTTGCGGTCAAAGAAAATACAGTCATGCGACATACCGACGATATCTTCTTTCAATGAAAACTTATACCCTTTTTTAAGCAGGTATGTTGAACGAAACAGCTTCTCATCGAGTTTAAGATGAGATGCCAGAGCAGTGATCTCTTGGGGTGAAACAAAGATGTTGCCGCTTTCACCGGTACAGCAGCGCCCTTCACAGGTGTCACAAGCAGATGGAACAAAAGCATAATCAAAGCCGTCTTGGCGCATTAGATCTGACATCGTAATGTATGTGTCCTCGCTTTAGAATAGATAGCTGCCGCCTCATCAGAGTAAACATCTCCCTCAAAGGCAAAAAAAGGGTGCCATACCTTCATCAGGGATTTTGAGTTTTTACGAGCATGGACCATCACAATTGAGGCCTTTCTGTCACGTTTAGAGTGGACGAATTGTACATCAACAACTCTTAATTTTGCGTTGTCCAAGGCCGCACACAAAAGCCCGAACTGCTGGGCATCATAACAGAAGATAAAATGGCCCTGCGATCGTAAAAGTGATGCGGCCTTCTTAACAAACTTTTCAATAGGCAAGTGTACGTTATAACGCGCAGTATGAATGATCTCATCCTCACTCCGCGAAGCCCCTTCATGGTAAAACGGAGGATTTGAAACAATGTATTCAAATCCTTTTTCATCTTCATATTCCAAAAAGTCTGTTTGATGGAGCGTGTAAGAGATATTATTGACCTCAGCATTCTTCGTCGCCAAAAAAGTAAAAACATCTTGTTTCTCAACAGCAACAAGCTCAACCCTTGGGTTGTCTCTCGCAACAAGCAGTCCAACCACCCCGCTCCCTGCTCCAACATCAAGCATACGACCTCTTGGTTTGAACGAGGAGATAAAGTCGTACAAGAAGAGAGAATCACTGTTATAACGATACCCTGTATCAGGTTGATAAAACAGCATTCTCTCTCCTCTTTGTCCGCTTATTGAGCCTATGATATAATTACCAAAATTATACCCTACAAGGGTGAATAGAGGCTTTTTAATGATCATTATTCCGGCACGCATGGCATCAACCCGTTTTCCCAACAAAGTCCTAGCAGATATTGGCGGTTTGCCAATGGTCGTCCGTACAGCAAAACAGGTGATGCATCTCGACGACGTTGTTGTCGCTGCAGATGATGAGAAGATCATCGAAGTGTGTAAAGATCACGGCATTAAAGCCATGCTTACTTCTACAACACATAAAA
The DNA here is from genome assembly GCA_030596305.1 of Helicobacteraceae bacterium. GTDB lineage: Bacteria > Campylobacterota > Campylobacteria > Campylobacterales > Sulfurimonadaceae > Sulfonitrofixus. Next base: position 3,480 of record JAUVKK010000042.1, read on the forward strand.
GCGGGACAGACCGTATTAATGAGTGCGCCCAACTGCTCGACATTGATGACAGTGAACTGGTCATCAACATCCAGGCAGATGAGCCTTTTATTGAACCTGAGGTACTCACTTTACTTATAAGCCGTCTTAAGAGTATTCAAGATAATGGGCGTGAGTTTATTATGGGCAGCTGTTACAACGCTATCAATGCCGAAGCGGCAGAAGATCCTAACCTGGTCAAAGTTGTTATGGATGCTGATCATAACGCTATCTACTTCTCGCGTTCGCAGATCCCTTACAACCGCAGCGGTGCAGCAACCTACTTTGGCCATATCGGTATCTACGGTTTTACCAAAAAGAGCCTGCACACCTTCTGTTCACTCGATGATGCCCCCATCGAAGACATCGAAAAACTAGAACAGCTACGTGCGATCTATCATGGTGAAAAAATATCCATGGTCAAAGTAGCCAGTACCGGTTTCGGTATCGATACCAAAGAGGATCTTGAACGGGCCAAAGAGATCTTTTTAAATGAGAAATAGATGTTGAAACTGCTTTTATCACTTTTTTTCCTGCTCACAGTGAGCGGTTGCGTTCATGACATCTCTGTAGCACCCGAACTCTCTAAAATTCAAAAAACCCGCCCTGTCACTATCCACAGAACCGTTGCCTACTATATTCCGCCAGATCTCTATAAACTGAGTGTTGTCACTCCGGGCGGGAACAATGATGAGCTTAGATACAGTCCGTATCAAGACACTGAGGCCTCTTTAAAAAAAGTCCTGAAGAATGTATTTACCAAGGTTTACAAAATCGACTCACTCAATGATGAGACGATCAAAATGCATAATATACGATTTGTATTTATCCCAGCCATCGAAACGATGTCATCATCTAACTCTAATGTTGACTGGCAGCCTACAAAGTTCAATATGATCCTAAAGGTAAAAGTTCTAAATGCGGATAAAAACGAACTGTTTACAACCTATGCCCAAGGTAAAGGAGTCGCAAACTTCGGACGCTATCAAGACAACCCCACCTATGCTGTCGAGGTAGCCTCACGTTCAGCCTTCCTGCAATTCCAAGATGAGATCATCACAAAAAGAAAGCGCTTTAAATAGCGTACTTTTCTATCCCTTTCTCTTTATCAAAAATATATCACCCTCAATAGACTTTTTGACTTAAACAAAAAAGTTAAGTCTATTATAAATAACTAGGTGTTATCATATAGATAATTACATATAATAAAAAGGATATCTAATGAAAAAGAGATGGTTGTTTATGGCACTTTTAAGTACCGCTACACTACTCACAGCTTCTGATGCTGGGGCTAAACTTTCTGAAGAGAAGTGTACATCTTGTCACATGACCTCTTCAAGTTCAGCAAAACTAAAAGATGGCAAAATGCACGCGCCCCCAATGTGGGGTGTTATGAAAAAAGTGAAAAACCATTTTAAAACAAAAGAAGAAGGTATCGCTTTTATTACGGACTACACAATGTATCCGGCAGAAGAGAAGATGATCTTTCCTGAAGCGACTAAAGAGTATTTTGGGCTAATGCCTTCGATGAGAGAGACGGTAACGAACGAAGAGATGAAACTTATCGCAGAGTACCTTTACCGTTAGAGTTCTGCGTTTATAACGAAATAGGCATATTTAGATTATATTGACAGTCTGAATATGCTGCCTTAGGAGAGTTCCTCCGCAACACTTTAAACATTCCTGTTACTTTAACTCCACCATATAATCTTTTGCATAACGTTTGTGCCAGTTACACTTTTTAGGCTGACCCATCAACGTCGTTTTAAAGCCCTCTTCTTGAACTGCACATACCACTTTGTCGTATTTTACAAGCAGCCAGACCTTGCCGAATTTATACGCCTTAGTTGTCCCCTTTTTCTTAACGATCTGTTTTGATGGCTGTCCGTGAGTGGCAATATAAGCTTGAATATCTTCACCCGTTTTAGCATCTATCGTAGCCGTTTTTTTGGCTTTTACTACAGGTGCTTTTACTTTTTTAGCTGGTTTAGCTTTTGTTGAGGCACTGACAACCTTCACTCGTGTTGAAGCATAGGCACAGTTCTGCTCATTGTTGCACATTTTATACTTGACAACATACTTACCTGCTTTTTTATAACGGTGTTTCGGACTGCGTGCTGTAGACGTTTCGCCATCGCCAAACTGCCATAAGTAGCTCTCTACCTTACTTCCTCCTGAACGTGAACGGTTCTCAAAGTTAACGTCTGCATTAACCTTGTACGACTTTTTGGAGACAATAAAGTAGGCCTTCAATGTGTTTTCAGGACGTGCTTTTTGACTTACTTTACCTTTTGTTACTAAGACATCTTTTGTACGAAAGGTACTCAGACCGGCTTCGTCGGTAACTTGAAGCGAGACATTGTAGCGGCCTTCTGCCTCATAGCGGTGTACCGGATCTCTTTTTTCTGACTTTGAACCTTCTCCAAAGTCCCATGCGTATATCAACTCTTTTGACTCGTCTTTGACCTCAGCTAAAAAAGTGATCTTACAGTTGTAGTTTTTCTTTTTGTTACACGGTTTGACTTTGATCTTGACAGATGGCAAGACATCAATAGAGTTCTCAAGACTTTTATAATCGACTGCAAAAGGTTCAATCGCCATAGGTGCGATCTTTTTTGCACTTTCGAGCTTACTGTTAAACTGTCGGCGTTCTGTCAACATTGTTTGAATAAGGATATCTTTATCATTGTATTCAAAGATCTTCTCATGTCTGCTGGCGTACTGAAGGATCTCTTCTTTTCTATCTTTAAACTTTCGTTCATAACGGTGCCACATTTTCTTTGTCACTACCGCCTCGTAGCAGACCGTACCGTTGGCATCTGTTTTATTGACCTGGACATACTGTTTTAACTCCTCGGCTATCAATGGAGACTGTTTTACCAGCCCGTGAACAGCGTCGGCTTGTGTCTTTGCTCCGACCTCACCGCAAGATGAGTTGGAAGCATAGACCTTTGAGTTGTCCGCTCTAGAGACAAACTCTACTTTACACCCTGAAATCAGCAATAAAAATACAATACTTACTAAACTAAAAAATTTCAATCTAAACCTTTATACATATACTATATCTCAAATGAATCTTTTATTGTACACAAAAGTACGTACAAATCTCTATAGAGCTCTTTCAAAAGCTCCCTTTTCCAAGCTTTACTGGCCAAATACATACATCGCCGATACAGCATGTTTTTCGTACCAATGGCAGTTTTTAGGATTACCCATCAGATTGGTCTTAAACCCACTGCCTTTAATTCTACATTCTACTTTATTTTGTTTGATTAGCAGCCAGTCATTACCATACTTATACGCTTTTGTCAGTGATCCGCTTTTTACAATGTTCTGGTCTGGCTGCCCAAATTTACGCACAACACGATTGTATTTTCGGCCATCGATACCAAACAAGATCGCAGGGTGAACAACATGTACATTTTCAACAACCTCATTGCTTAGACCATCACTGTTAACGACGCGCAGATGAACCTTATATGTACCCGGTTTCTGATAGCTGTATTTAGGGTTACAAAGCTTTGAGTTCCCACCATCATCAAAACGCCATTTATATGCTGTGATCTTCGCTTTTTTACTTGAGGAGAGATTAATAAAGTCGATCGACTCCCCACTGATATAGACTTTTTTGCGTGTACTGAAACTTGCCAATGGCTTCTCTTTGGCCTTAGGTTTAGGCTTGGCAGCGATATAGAACTTTTTGCTGACGTCCGTATATTTCTTTCCGCCATCAGTGATACGCAAAGAGACCAGATAGTTACCGGGATGTTTGTAGTAGTGGATAGGATTTGTCCGTCGAGAGAGTGAACCATCACCGAAGTCCCAACGATAGACAACGGAAGAGGAGTCA
>JAUVKK010000266.1 GCA_030596305.1 Helicobacteraceae bacterium
ACCAGGAAAAAATGGGTATCGCTTTAAGTAAGCTTGCAGCTGAAGATCCATCTTTCCGTGTTAACACTGACGAAGAGACAGGTCAAACTATTATCTCTGGTATGGGTGAGTTACACCTTGAGATTCTTGTTGACCGTATGAGACGTGAATTTAACGTTGAAGCAGAAGTTGGTGCTCCACAAGTTTCTTACCGTGAGTCTATTAAAGAAACTGTAAACCAAGAGTACAAATATGCTAAACAATCAGGTGGTCGTGGTCAGTTCGGTCATGTTTACCTTACTGTTAAGCCAGGTGAAAAAGATACAGGATTTGTATTTACAAATGCTATTAAAGGTGGATCGGTTCCTAAAGAATTTATTCCAGCTGTTAAGAAAGGTTGTGAAGAGTCTATGTCTAATGGTGTTCTTGCAGGATACCCAATGGAAGACATTGATGTTACTCTTTATGATGGTTCATACCACGATGTTGACTCTAATGAGATGGCGTTTAAACTTGCTGCATCAATGGGATTCAAAGAAGCTTGTCGTAAAGCAAAACCTTCGATCCTAGAGCCAATGATGAAAGTTGAAGTTGAAACTCCAGAAGAGAACATGGGTGATGTTATCGGTGACCTTAACAGACGTCGTGGACAAGTTAACTCAATGGATGACCGTGCAGGTAACAAAATTGTTAATGCATTCGTTCCTCTTTCTGAGATGTTCGGTTACTCCACTGACCTTCGTTCAGCGACTCAGGGTCGTGCTACATACGCTATGGAATTCGATCACTATGCTGAAGTTCCAAAAGCAGTTTCTGAAGAGATTCAGAAAAAACGTAACGGCTAGTCCCTTACCTTCTCCGACTCCTAGGAGTCACCTCTCTTGGCTGCGGCCAAGAGTCTTTACCCTCTAATAAACTTACCAAAGACATTCCATCTTCTTATTGTTCAGAGGTCTCAATCACCCTATATATCTTTTACAGCAATATAAGTGTAGAATATGATTAAATTTTGTTTTAGGCTTTATAATGAAAAAATATGTTCTACTGCTAACACTTACTTTGACACTATTCGCACAAAATCCAAAATCATTTGCAGCACTTGGCGATGTTCTCTATAACGATATCAATAAGTTTGAGAACCTTAAAGAGATGGCTTCAATGCAGGAGTATAAAACAGCTATTGATGCGTACATTGTTTCAGCCAAAGAGACAAAAAAAATGGGTTTTGCAATAGATATAGAAAATGCCAAAGATGATAAAGATGCTACCGTTGACGGAAAAGAGTATCTGAAAGCACTGCGCAATCTTTCAACCGAGCATGATACTATCATTGATAACAGTCGTACCCGCTTTGAAGAGGCGATGGGAGACGAAGACAGTGAGACGATCAACGGTATGATCAATTACGGTGTGATTGAGGTTGAAGACTATCAAGATAAGTTAATACGTTATTACGATGAGTTTGGAGAAGATCAAAACCTCTCTTCACTGGTAACGATGTATGCAGAGCATATGGCAAGTCTGAACAAAGACAATAATGCAACTCAGTTGACCAATGTACAGAGAGAAGCACGTGAAAATGAAGCACGTATTAAACGTATGCGTGCCCAAGATAAAGCAAAAACAGAAGCACTTGAAAAGTCGGTCGAAGAAGAGAAGGTGCGTGAAAAGAAAAAAGTATTAAATGAGCAGAAAAAAGAGCTGGGTATTCAGTAAGCTGCTTAACCGATAATATCTTCTTTTTTATACCATGTAGGATTTTCTCTCTCTTGAGGAGTACCCTCTAATGTCAAATACGGTTTATAATCGCTTTTATAAGCCAGACTCTGACACTCTTTAACATAGTAACCCATATAGATCCAATCAAGATGATTCGCTTTAGCATAACTGATCTGACGCAGCATCGAGAACTTTCCGAGCGAGAGGTGGCTGTAGTAAGGATCGTAATAGAAGTAGATCGATGAGATACCGTTAGGCAATATATCGATAAGGTCGATGGCTATCAATTTGTCCTCATCAAAATAGAGCACCTCATAGCCATACTCGTTATAGCCGTTGACAAA
>JAUVKK010000139.1 GCA_030596305.1 Helicobacteraceae bacterium
GCTGCATGATATCAACCTGCATATAAAACCGGCGGAGACGGTAGTACTCAAAGGGGTCAGCGGCAGTGGCAAGTCAACGCTTCTCTCTATCATCGCCACGCTCATAAAGCCTAGCAGCGGTGAGCTGATCGTTGATGGTGAGCAGATAGCCAAGCTGCCTGATTCACATGCATCACATTTTCGTAATGCGCATATAGGATTTATTTTTCAAGCCTTTAACCTTTTTGACGAGTTGAGCGTAAAGGATAATATTGCCTTGCCGTTGATCGTTACCGGTATATCTCAGAAGAGTATAGATGAAAAAGTACAGCAGGCTATGAAATTAGCGCATATAAGCCACAAACAAGAGCAATCTGTGCAAAACCTCTCGGGAGGTGAAAAACAGCGCTGTGCTATTGCCAGAGCGCTGGTACATGAACCGCATATCATTCTCTGTGATGAGCCGACTGCCAATCTTGACAGAGAGAACTCGCTTAAATTTATAGAGGTACTAAAGCAGTTTAAAGCGATGGGTAAAACAGTTGTGATCGCAACACATGATCCGCTCTTTGATGACCTGGAAAGTGTTGACAGGACTGTGCTTATTGAAAATGGCAAAATAGTCACCTCATGATCCTGCTCTCCAATGAAGTCATCATCTTTCTTTTTGTCGAAGCACTGCTTCTTCTTCTGCAGGGAATTGCTTTTGTCAGTGCGGTTGGGATACTCTCTCGTTGGAACTTTGAAGCATCTACCGCTCTGCAGTACCGCTTGGAGAAGAGAGCCTACCTTGTTGTTCTGATCATCCTTTTTACCCTTGGTTTTAAGATGGTTCTGCTCCCATACTTCAGCTATACGATCGACCAGCTCTCTGCCATCGTTCCCGGTGCCATGTGTGGTGCGGGTGTTATAAGTGCCAATGACTATGGCCCGCCGCTGCTCTCACTGAAAGTGCTGATCGTCTTTCTCACCGGAAGCTGGCTGATCCTTAATGCAGAAGATATCAAAGCCTCATCCTACCCCTATTTCAAAGCGAAGTTTTGGCTTTTTATTATTATCTTCATCTTAGTCGTGGTGGAGTCAATAGTCGATGTGTTATATCTTATAAACATTCCTACCGGAGCTCCGGTCTCTTGCTGTTCGACGATCTATGGTGCAGCCGGCAGTGGGGATCCACTGCCATTTGGTCTTGATATATTCAGACTGTTGATACTCTTTTATCTTATCTATGCCCTTATATTGGCAGCAAATTATTTTCGCTACACCTATATTAACCTTGCAGCCAACGCTTTTTTTCTCTATATCGCCTACTTTGCGGTGGTCTACTTTTTCGGTACCTATGTTTATGAACTTCCGACACATAAATGTCCATTTTGCATGTTGCAGAGTGAGTACTACTACGTAGGCTACTTTATCTGGGGAACGCTCTTCTTGGGAACATTCTTCGGGATGGCAGGTGCGCTGCTTAAAACATTGATGCGTAAAGAAGTAGAGTTTGTTTATAGTGCTAGCGCAATTTTTAATACAGCGTTTGTGCTCTTGTGTACACTGTATGTTGCCATCTATTATCTGAAAACTGGAGTCTTTTTATGAATTTTTTAAAAAAAATAGTCCCAATACTGATCGTCTTTGCCTTGATAGCAGTCATTGTTTTTGTCTTTTTAGGACGCGCAAAAGAGCAGCAGATGCTAACAGTCTACGAGGGCAATCTCAAAATGCTGCCTGTTCCCATTAAACTGGGTCATTATCAGGACACACAGTGCGGCATGCCGGTTGAACACCTTGCTGACAGCTGTCAGGTCAATGCACCTGATGGCAAGACATGGTTTTTTGATGATGTTGGCTGTATGGCGATCTGGATAGAGAATAAAGCCTTTATCAACGAGGCGAAGATCTGGGTCTATTCACGTGACACAGAGGAGTGGATCGATGCACGAAGTGCCTGGTACTCTCTCACAGATGATACACCGATGCGTTATGGTTTTGGTGCTTACACTGTGCAAAAAGAAGGTTATATTGATTTTGAGACGATGACGTTGAAGATGCTGCGCGGTGAGAACATGACGGATCCATATGTAAGAAGGGACCTGCTTGGAAACCATTGATCTGCTCTCTATTATTACCATCGCTTTTTTAGGTTCTTTTGGCCACTGTGTCGGAATGTGCGGAGGTATTGTAATTGCCTATTCAACGACCAAGATCGATATGGGCTGGGGCCGTACAAAGCAGGCGGTCTCTCATCTGTTATACTCATTTGGAAGGATCACGACTTATGTCATTTTAGGTGTGATGTTTGGGTACCTTGGCGGTGTTGCCACCTTTAGCAACAATGCTAACGGGGGACTGCTCATCTTGGCAGGTGTTGTCATGATACTGACAGGACTCTCACTAATGGGAAAAATAAAATTTCTGACAGTGGTAGAGCACACCATCTCGACCAGCAGCTGGTACCGACACTCATTTAAAGCCCTTTTAGGCAATCAGTCACTGCTTAGTTTTTATCTTTTGGGAATGCTCAATGGACTGCTGCCGTGTGGATTTGTCTATTTCTTTGCGATTACTGCAGCTAGTACAGCGAGCCCGATGTGGGGTGGAATAGTGATGCTGGTCTTTGGACTTGCGACTATTCCGGCACTCTTCAGCCTGGGCTTTTTTGTCGGTCTGTTTAAGCAGAGTGGTTTTAGAGAATTGATGATAAGACTTGCTTCCGTTGCCGTTATCATCTACGGCGGTTATACATTTTACAGCGGTTATGAGTATGTTGTCAATCCTGAGAAGACAATACTGGATTGTCATACTAAGCCTTTAGAGGAGATAGAGTAGCGTTATTTGCCTATCTTTAAAACTCTTTTTACGACTTCATCATAATCAACGACCTCTTCACCCTCTTTGATAGAGGCTCTGTTAAGATGCGCCCCAAACCCGTAAGCCATCGGTGTGATGTTATGTGTGTTGTAAAAGGCTGTTCTGGCATTGATCCATTTACCTGTTGCGTTGTCCGTGATCCAGATGACGGCTCTGTCTTGCCATGGTATATTCTCCTCTTTAAACCAGAGTACCATACAACCGATGTCATCAAACATATATTTCTTACCGTTATCAGGGTTTTTTACCTGCACTGTGTTCATCCTATCGCTGACGACCATCACACATCGGGCACACATGTCTCTGTCCCAGTGGACTTTGGAGACAGCTGTAGGAGACTCTTTTTCACATCCGGAGAAAGAGAGAGTCATGAAGAGAGCTGAGAGCAATAAAAGTATTATTCGCATTATTTTTTGCCTCCGAGGCAGTCAGCTTGCGTAATGTCAAACTGAAAGAGTTTTGCCTTTGTCTTTGCACTTTGATAGAGGTAGGAGATGTTGATCTGGGCATCTAAAAAACGTTGTGATGAACGGCAGACACCTTGAGTGACAGCACTCTTCATTCTTGAGTGATCCTCTTTTTGAATGCTCTCATCACTTTTGACCCCTGTGTTTATCTCAAAGATATAGATCAAGGTAAGATCATCACTTTTAATACCGACAAACTGTGTATATTGATCGACAGTCTTAGGCAGGTCTTTTGACAACTCTTCAACAACCAAGCTGACGATCTTTCTATTTTGAACTTTCAGATCCTGTACATTACTGTCTGAACGCATCTTAAGTGTGGGGGCATCTGTCTCCACTACGGTCTGTTTCTGCTGCGGGGTATCAGCAGCAATGAGGGTTTGAATAGAGAGTAAAAGAAGCAGACTTGCAACAGTTGTCTTAGTAATTGGCATAAATAGACCTTAATAAAAATATTCGTCTATTTTATCCTAAACTGTTTTTATATGGTGTTGACTTACATCAATGT
>JAUVKK010000282.1 GCA_030596305.1 Helicobacteraceae bacterium
AAGTCCTAAATACAGTATCAATGAAAGTAACACTGTCTTTTTATCATGATTCATAAAAATCCCCTCTTCCATCACGTCTTAAACTACAAGACCTTAAAGGTCCTAATTCAATCATATCTTAAAACTGTTTACACTCTAACCTCTGTCAACTACATACGCAAAATCATTTCTGGATATATACTATCAGTCATCAATATCAATTAAAAAAGGTAAGGGAGAAAGCGATAGTGCAGAAAATACTTTTGAAACGAAGTGCTGTATACAACACTCTTCAAATGTGTACCCAACAACAATTATAGTTTGTCGGGCATAGAAGATTAGTTAAAACGGTTTAACAACCACCATAGCGACGATGATGAGTAGTAAGATCGTCGGGCCTTCGTTATAAAACCTGAAAAACTTCCCGCTTTTTGTACAGTTATCGTTCAGCAGTTTTTGACGGTAGTAGCCCATTGAGAAGAAGTACGCGATCAATATCACTACAAACAGAAGCTTTACATGAAACCAGCCGCCTGTTGTAAAGATGTTAACCGGGTACATAAAGATCAGTGCTATTCCAGAGAGCAGTGTTGCCCAGAAAGCCGGTACACCGATATACTTATAGATCTTCATCTCCATGACTTTGACCACCTCTATAAAGCCGGCATTGTCTGCATTTTCTGCGTGGTAGACAAAGAGACGAGGCAGATAGAAGAGCACGGCAAACCAAGAGACCATTGAGATAATGTGAAACCATATCATCCATTGATACATATTTATCCTTTAAAAGTTTTTTTCGAACGTTAACATATTGTAGTTGGAGCCACCTGTGACTCCGGAAAAGAGACCAAATACCCCGGAACGGTGTTTAAGTGTGTAACCGACATAAAAGTCCTGCATACTTTCAACGCGGATCAATCGTCCCAGATCAAAATCGACCGAGATATCCAGGTAGTTCAAAAATTCCGCCACCTCTTTGTCACTGTTTTCAGCATCAGCGATCTCTACTATTGGTACCTCAGTGGCATAGGAGAGCCCTCCACCAAGACCAAAACGGATGCGGTTTTTCCAAAAGTCCAATTTATAATAGACTTTGACGTAGATCGTCGCCTCGTAGATATTATCCTGCAGGCCATTTTCATTAAAATAGGAGAGTCCACCTTTTAAGTACCAGTCAAAAGGGTAACCACCGATATCTTCTGCAAAACGCCAACCGCCGTCGAGGTTGATGACATAGGTGTCACCCTCATAACGGTTGTAGTTCCCGGCAAGGATCTCACCAAGATCATTAAAGTCTGAATATCCTCCCCCTAAACGCAGAGAGTAATCTTTACCGTCACTTTGCAACTGCTCAGCAGAGAGTGTGCCGACAAAAAGAAATAGATAGATGAGTAATGAACGGATGGCGTATCTCCTGAAAAATTTTAGAAATTATATCAAAATTGCAGGGAATACTCTTACCTGCACAAAGGCAGGTCTCAAAAGTGTTTAAATAAGCTTACTGACCCACTGCTTGATCTGATCAACACTCAAGGCGCCTGAGACTCTGTCAAGCTCTTTACCGTTTTTAAACGCGATCATCGTTGGAATAGATCGAATACCGAATTTTGCAGATGGCGCTTGATACTCTTCTGTGTTAAGTTTTGCAAAACGTACTTTCAGAGGATACGACTTGGCTGCCTCTTCAAAAGCAGGTCCCATCATCTTACAAGGACCGCACCAAGGTGCCCAAAAG
>JAUVKK010000050.1 GCA_030596305.1 Helicobacteraceae bacterium
TTTTTGGATCATCTCTACATAATGTGACAGGTTGAGAAAACTCTTGGCATTGGGTTGGACCTTGGCATTGTTTGCGCGTCTCATCAGTGGGGGAAGCCAGCCGATCTCCAGTTGGCCGCCATTCATAACAAGGGCATCAGCATTACGAAGTTTTGAGATCAGTGAGGGGCGGGGAACAACAAAATGCGGGTCCCAGTTACCTTTAGCCAATACAATGGTCTTGACATGGTCTTTACCTATCTCTTTGGTGATTGCACCGATGTACGGGTAACTCACAGCAATATTAAGGTGAGCAAAAAGTGTAAAAGGTAAAAAAAGCAACCAAATATATCTCATTATATTGTCCTAAAAACTATGTGCGCCGTGTGCACCGATAGCGATGTTGAATTGTAGCATGACAGTGTCGATGCTCTGTTGTTCACCATCTTCATTATACATGGCGTTATTACGGTTATATTGTAGACGTATACGGCTGAATTCGCTTGGATGGTACTCTGCCATGGCGCTATATCGGTTGAAGTTGTCAGAAGTACTGACAGGATTTGCAATTGTACTGTTCACATACTCTTGAGCCACACCTTTTTTTGTAATATCGTTTTGATAAATACTGTCATAGCGTACAGCTGCACGCCAGTTCATGTCATAGGAATAGACGAGCTGAGTATAGTAGCCTGACTGGGTTTTTTCCAGCTCAACACTGTTGGTAGTTGTAGCTTTGTCATTGTATTGGGTTCCATCCATATGGCGCATCAACCATTCACTCTGCCATGATATAAAGCTGTAAGAGTCGAAGTAGTGTTTGACGGTAAGGTCTGCACCATAAAGTGTACTGTTACCTGAAAATGCGTGTGGCCCCTCCTCATCTTCAAAATGGTCTATACGGCTGCTTCCATAGACGTATGAGACTCCTGGAAAGATAGTAGTGTCGCCGATGTCGAATGAGGTCTTTAGATAACCTACATACATAGAAGGAGCTCGGACTTCACTGCCCAAAACATCTGGATGGTCAGGGTCCGCACTATTTGGATCGATGATCTGACCATTGCCAAACATCGCCTCATTATTTCCTTGTAACACTTCAACACCTGCCATCAAGTAGAAAGGAGTAGGGGCAGTCCACTGCAGCTGCATACCCAGCTCATTAATACCGTGATTTCCTAAAAAAGCTTCATAGACTAGAGGCATATCGCCAAAATCCCAAAAGTGATGATGCTGTGCATTTAAACGTCCAAAGTCAGAGAGGAGTTTACCGCCGCGAAAACGAAGACCGGCAGGCAACATCGAGGTGGTAAAGTAGGCCTCTTCAACTTCAACGCCATGCTCACTAAAGTGAAAGACCGCATCCATACTGAAGTAGGGATCGACATTGCTTGAGAGAACAAGCTCTGCATAGTTAAAGTTAAAGCCGTTGTTGGCATTGTAGGTGGCATGGGAATGCTCACCATGACTGTGTGATCCCATTAGCGCGTGGGCTACACCGGGGATCTCAAGATGGCCCAGTTCTGAATCCTCCATATTACGATAGACGTAAGAGAAGTCGGTGATAAGCGAGATATCGGGGATATACTGTGATTGTGAGAAAGTACGTTCATTCATTGGTTTCAATGGTGGGACTTCGGCTAAAAGGGCAGAGACAACAATAGTAGATATTAATAGTGTTTTTTTCATGTTTTTTCCATAATAAGCACGCTAGACAGTAGACATAATAGCATACGGTCGTGCTGAAATAATTTAATTTATTAGTTTAGTTTTTTATGAAAAAAGTGGTGGTGCCCGAGAGCCTAATGCTGTTTTGAAGTGCTGAAAGTGTTGGTTCGATAATGCTGAAACAGGCTCATGTACCGGGGCGTTTATTCGAAGAATAACGGTCTCTTCAGGTATTAATGCGCTGTCATGTTCCAGCAAAGTACAGACCTGACAATCACTGCTGTGGTTGTGCGGCAACAACTCATGCAGGCTTGTTGTGAATGTACTGATGATAAAAAGTAGTGCTAATAGTGCGTTTATCTGCCATTTCATAGATGGTATTTTACCATATTTTAATAACCGGAGGCAGGTTATCGCATCTTGACACAGTCTTTACCGGCATTTTTGGCCTCATAAAGGGCCTCGTCCAAACGTTTGAAGAGGATCTCTCCGGTGTCACCTTTCTGGCACTCTGTGACGCCAAAACTGCTGGTAATACAACAATCAATACCGATATCTATCTTGCTGATCTCGTGGCGCAGTATCTCAGCTGTTGTCATGGCATTCTCATTGGATGTATGTGGCAGCAAGATCAAAAACTCTTCGCCGCCCCAGCGTACAAATACGTCATCATGGCGTATTTTGTGGTTAATGGCATTGCTTAACAGTATGAGTATCCGGTCTCCGGTAAGATGACCGTAATTATCGTTGATTTGTTTAAAATCATCGATGTCAAGTAGTATAAATGAACAGATCGAACCGTTTTCTCTAAAGTCATCAAGGTGCTTTTGATAGATAAAGTCGAGATAACTTCGGTTGTAGGCACCGGTCAACTTGTCATGGTTCGCCTGATACTGAAATCGTTTAGACTCCTCTTCCATCTCGGTAACGTCAGTCATAGAGATGATGTAGTTGTCGTTTGGCAACTTGTTTAGATTGAGCTTCATTACCCTTTTTTGACCCGAAGGCGCATGTTTGATTACACCTAAAATATCCTCCTCTGCCAAGGTCGAGATACAGTTGCACCCTTCACAGTCTGCAGTGAGTTTTTTAGCTGAAAAGTAGTTCTCATCTTCCTCAAAGATATCCATCACACAGTTGTATCTCTTTTTGAGCTCTTCGACGGTGAGAAGACCTAAAAAGTGTAAGAGCGCTTTATTGGCATGAATGATCTCTGTATCGTTTGAGAGAAGAAAGAGAGTACCGCTGTACTCTAAGACATTTTCCAAGGTCTTTTTGAGTGTCGTCTCATTGATCTCTTGGTGTTTCTCTTGTGTAATATCGGTAGAGAAGATGACATAGACATCTTTGCCGAAATAGTTGGTGTGATAGATCTGCGAACGGGTAGGGTATTGTGAACCGTCCTTGCTCTGATGAACACTTTCGTTGACTACCATTTTGTCTTTGTCGACAACACTCTTCATCTTTGCGACATGTTCAGCGGTAAGCTCCGGATTGATGGCATAGACATCCATCTTTAACAGCTCTTCTAGCGTATAATCGAGAATCTGCAGGGCCTTTGTGTTGGCATAAATATAGGTCAATGTTTCGGTATCAACGATATAGACCTCATTGATGGTGTTTTCAACCAAAAATGAGAGCTCTTCGTGTCGCAGCTGCTCCTCTTTAAGCTCACTCAAGTCATAAATGGTACCGACAGTTCGATAGAGACGGTTTTCAGTTGTAAAACTGAGGTGGGTGATAAGCTTGATGTGGCGCAGTACGCCGTTAGGGAGGATAATACGGCAATTAAGTTCATACCCCTCGTGTCTGTCGGTTGCCTCCTCCATAATAGTCAATGCTTTTGCCTGATCAGCCGGATGGATAAGACGGCGAAGCAGAGTCATAAGCGAACGGAAGCCGCTTTTATAGGCATTTGGATCAAAATAATCCAGTCCAAATATCTCTTTTGCAATATCTGAGAATTCGATGGTATCATGGTCATGACTTCGTATAAAGTAACCAATACGTCCTGTTTTGACCACAGTGCTGAGCAGCTGTTGATTGAACTCGTATTCTGCTTGTGTCACTTTAAACAGATGACTAAGTGCTTTAAAGGTTCTGTTCTCATCACTGTTAAAAGAGTGATTGCATAAGGGTTTATAGTTATTTGGTTTATCTATGTTTTCACTCAGGGCAACAATGGTCATACTCTCGTTAAAAAGATAGTTTTCACTGTTGGCATGAAAAAATTCACCATAGGTAAAAAAGCCTGCTGTGGCTGCCATCTGCGCATAGGGTTCGATCTCTGTATGAATGATATCACTCATAAAACGGCGTCGTGCCATACAGGAGTAGATAAAAAAGGTCTCGATATTTTTGTTAGAGAAGTGTTCTGCTTTTTCAAATGAGTTGTGCATCACCTGGTTGATGTCGGCAAACCCTAGGTAGACTCTGTCCCCTTCATCTATATTGCCGGCAAAGAGCAGTGAACCATCATCAAACTTTGCCACAACAGCTCTGGCAAAAACAAGATCATTACGTTTAAGAAGAAGCGGAAACTCTATACCTATATTAGGGAGAGCATCTTCTATCTCTTTATCAAGATATTTTCTATATGTCTCAGCGGCAGGGAAGTGATCTATCTCATAGACTCTATTGTCTATTGCTTTTGTGACGATCATCGCACGTCCCAATGGCTGCCAGTCAAAACTGTAATCAGTTTGGACATGCAGTCGATCTGAATTTAAAGCAACACCAACAGCACCGTTAGCGATAATATCTTTGCCATATATGACATAGGTCTGATTGAAAGAAGCACCATCTCCTGCCATACCCCCAGCTATAGATGTTGTTGGCGAGAGCTTGTGAATCGCAGATAAAAAAGATTCTCCGTTTGTTGTTGTTCCGTCAGTAAAGGTCAAAAGGAGCTTTGTCCTATCTGTGACTAAGTTTTCAACAAGTGAATGTGCTGACTGTTTGGCACTACAGTTTTCAATGGCAAAGGCACTTATACGGGTATATTCAAAACTGCTGAAAGAGATGACGGTAGAGTTGGTATAGACACTTCCTGCTTCGATCTCTCCGTCTGTTGTTGCTCCGATGACTACCGCCTGCGGTAACTCACTGCTAAGGGTGTCAAGCATAGATTGTAGATTTTCAAGGTCATCCTGCAGAGAGCTGAAGACCTGAACCAGAAGGTTAGGCTCATTTTTAAAGATGAGCAGTTGCGAAGGCTGCAGAGATTGGACATGAAAAAGTGTTACTGTCTCTGTTTTCACGGTTTAGCCTTTGGCATATAGATCTATTATAGAGCAAAAAAGGCTAAAAACAAGTTATGGCGTAACGTTACCTGTGTCGAAGGCGATACTAGAGATATTGTTCATCAAGAGCCACCGTCTGTCATAACGTGTTCAACATGAATGCTTTTGTAAGAAAGTGTATAAACTATAATTTTTTGTAATTCGAATTTCACTGGGTATATAAGAAAATTATATATCACAAAAGTATCAAATTATAATAATAAAACTCCTATTTAACACATCACTAACACTCTTTAGATATATTAATTGTAGAAGGAATAGTAATGCGAATTTTAATGTTAGAAGACAATATACAGCTTTCACAATTGGTGAGTGCCTACCTGAGTCAACATTTCGTTGTAGATGCACTTGCCACTATAGGCGAGGCCAGTGACTATATCGACCAATTTTATTATGACGTTGTTCTATTGGACAGGGATATTAACGGGATAGATGTCGGAATGTCATTGATAAAAAAGATCAAAGAGAAAAACTCTCAGACGGGTGTGATCGTGATCAGTGCCTACGATACGATCGCTGACAAGATCAGCGGCCTGAACCTTGGGGCAGACGATTACCTCGACAAACCTTTTGATAATGATGAACTGTTGGCACGGATCTTTGCTCTTGCAAGACGTAACCAAAAATCGACAGTGGTCGATCTTGATGGTCTGAGATGTGAACCTAGCTCAAAACAGCTTCAGTACGACGGTGAGATGGTCTCACTGACCCGTAAAGAGAGTGATCTCTTCTTCTATCTGCTGAAAAAACAGGGATCGATCGTCTCAAAAGAGGAGCTGCTGGACGCGCTGTATCTCAACCCGCAAAATATCTCGTCAAACACCATTGATGTGACAATAGGACATATTCGTAAAAAGCTGCCGGTGAAGGTTATTAAGACGATCAAAACACGAGGATATACCATTGAATAAACCTAAAAGTCTACAGTTCTCGATCGTCTTTTTCTTTGCTGTCAGCACTGTTGTCACCTTTTTGACACTAGGGGCTTACGTTGTCTATGATTATCATGAAGAGTTAAGTACCAACCTGAAAAACTCATTGACGGTCATGGCTGAAGATGTTGTCCGCCACGAACTTTATAAAAATGACTTGGACACTATAAAAGCCAGCTTTCACTTTTTAGAAGAGTACCATGAAGCGCCGTTTGTAGCTCTTTTTGATCATCTTGATTTTTCTATTTACGATGCCAAGCCTGTAGATGAAAAAGTCTGCAGTGTCATTAGAGAGTTACCGGATGGCCGCTTCCTCGTAGTCAGTTCCGGTCGTGATGCAATACAAAATAAGATGTTAGGGTTTATCGCGAAACTACTGTTGGTGTTTGGCACGGTCTTGTTACTGTTTATTTTGATCTTTACGTACTTTCTCAACCGTCTGTTCCTTCCATTGCGCTGTCTTGTCCGTTTTTGTCAAGACTCTTCGTCTGCAAACGGGAGTATGCCATTGTGCAGCGGCAGTACAGAGGTCGATAACCTTAAAGAGGCGATCATCGGACTGTTAAATGCCAATCAGACACTCTGTAAACAGAAGCAGGATATCTTTAAAGAGGCTGCTCATGAGATTAAGTCGCCGATAGCGATCTTAAAAGCACGTCTGGCACTTTTTAAACAAAATGAGAACATCGATAAAGCGGTCTTTGTCCAAGAGAGTGAAGATGACATCAAGACGATCAGTAACAAACTGCGTGAACTTCTCTTTTTAAAAGAGATCGAGTGGGACATGCAAAAACAAAAAGAGACGATCTCTATGCAAGAACAGTGTTCGATGATGCAGCAGGCATTTAAACCGATCTTAGATAAAAAAGGGTTGACAATGGTCTCTAACTGGGAGGAAGACTTTACCCTCTCTGTTCATAAAGAGGCGATGCAGAAGGTGATGCAGGCCGTGTTTGAAAACATCTTTATGCACACAAAGAACAACTCGACCATCACCAACCATGTTGACTCTACACAACATCGCCTACACATTGTCAATGAGATGGG
>JAUVKK010000059.1 GCA_030596305.1 Helicobacteraceae bacterium
TATAACCCCATGAAACCACAATACATCGTACTCACCCTGTTAGCCTTCTCACTCTACTGGATGTTCCTTCTTTACCAGCCTTTTTTGCTTTCGATCATGATCGCTTCTCTTTTGGCTGTCTCAACGGCCTCTTTACAACGCAGATTGGAACTGCAGACAAACTCTATATTAGTCGCGTCAATACTATCAACACTCATACTGGCGATCTTGTTTTTCGCCCCTTTAGGCTACTTCCTGACAACATTTACACTGCATCTGACCAATATAGATATAGCTGCTATTGAAAAGGTCTATGTGAAACTAAGTGACTGGGGTACCCACCTGCCTAACTATCTAACTTTTTTACAGCCCTTTGTAGATGACTTTCTTCAAGAGATCGAGATAAATAAACTTGCAACACATACCTTGAGTATGGCCGGTACCATCGGCAGTTATAGTGCAAGTTTTGTTAAAAGTGCGATGTTGATCATCATCTTTTATTTCTTCTCACATTTTTACGGCAAAACGGTCTTCGCCTACTTTAGACGGGTCATCCAACTTCCCCAGCAAGATGCCACATTGCTTAGTTTCGAGCTCTCTTCCGTAATGAGTGTCGTCTTCTATTCTATATTGACAACCGCTGTCTTTGAGGGTGCGCTCTTTGGTATTGCTATCGCTTTTATGGGTTATAACGGTCTTCTCTTTGGGATCATGTACGGCTTCGCCTCACTCATCCCTGTTGTCGGAGGAGCCTTGATGTGGATACCGTTTATGATCTATGAACTCAGTCACGGTCATACCGGAAGTGCGGTCTTTATCTCACTCTACTCCATCATTGTCATCTCTATCATTGCTGACACCATCATCAAGCCGGTCATCATCAAAGAGATCAACTTCCGTATTGTCAAGACAAATGCTCAGATGAACGAACTGCTGATCTTCTTTGCTATCATCGCAGGTCTCGGTGCTTTCGGTTTTTGGGGCATGATCTTGGGCCCGGCTATTACAGCCTTCTTTCTTTCCCTCTTAAAATTGATAGAACAGCGGCAAAAGACAGCTATAGAGACCTAGTTTTTTTCCCAAATGCCTAGAGTTGATATACAATATCAACGTTCTAAGCTTTCATACACTGCCTCTATCTATGACTATATAATTACAGACCCCTTATTGAACATTGTTCTCTGTATATTCCAATATAAATTACCACAATCCGACATAATGTACACTTTTGCGAATTTTAGCTCTTTTTTCAATAATAATTAAATGTTATTATTTTTTATTAATATTTATACCATATAAATATTGCCGAGGTGTTGTTGTTTGGACTGCACGACAGCACTCACTCCTCCGCAGCCCATTAAAAGAAAAGGATCTATCATGGCTGATTCACTATTTGAAAGACTTGGCGGTACTGAAGGTATTACCGTAATTGCAAAAGACATCGTTCAACGACATCTGGACAACCCCGATATCGGTACAAGATTTTCAGAAGGTTCGGGTGTAGACCTTAAACAGCTTGGAAGGTTTGTAGTGGAATTTCTTACCGCCGGCTCAGGTGGTCCGGGAGATTATACGGGCAGAGATATGGCATCTGCACATGCGCATATGAATATCAATGAAAGAGAGTTCATCTCCGTAATGAATGATATCTCCAAGGCGTTGAAGGCTTACGGTGTTAGTGATGAGACACATGATGAACTGATCGGTATTTCATACTCTCTAAAAGATGAAGTAATGTTTAAATAGAAAGTACCCAAACACATTCAAAGCGATAGACTTAGTGTAGATTGTGCCTAAGTGAGTCCGAAAGCATATATCAGTACGTCGAGAGGTGGACTTCAGTGCAAGGTATGCTGAAGTTAAATTAAATAACTACAGAACACATTCAAAGTGATAGATTTAGTGTAGGTTGTACCTAACATCTGACCGATAGTGTACTAATGTACACAGAGAGTCAGATTTAGGTGCAAGATGCGCTGAAGCTAGCGCTTTGAAAGTTTGCGATCAAAGTAGAACCACAATACAACGGCAACTGCCATCATCATCGCACTCAGACTCTGTCCCATCGTAAGCCATCCACCAAAGAGAAAACCAAGCTGAGAGTCCGGTTGGCGCCAGAACTCTGCTACAAAACGCATAAGACCATAGACAAAGCCGTACAGTAAAATAAGGTCACCGTTAAAGCGTTTATAGTTTCGATATAGATAGATCGCTAAGAAGACAACAAGGCCTTCTAAGATCGCTTCATAAAGCTGTGAAGGGTGACGTAGTACACCATCCACATAGATGCCCCATGGTAAGTCTGTTGTACGTCCAACTAACTCCTGATTCAAGAAGTTACCGATGCGTCCAAACATATAGCCTATCGGTACAGCAAGAGCAACCACATCCATGATAACCCCAAAAGAGACCTCTTTGTTTCGCTTATGGTAGTAAAGAGAGCCTAAAAACCATCCGATAACAGCACCGTGATAACTCATACCACGAATACCGACAAAGTCACCCTCTTGGCTGAAGGGGTTAAACATCTGCCATGGATGTGTCAGATAATAACTTGTGTTGGGATCATAAAACAGGATATAGCCTAGGCGTGCTCCAAGAATAATACCGACTTCAATATAGATAAAATAATCATCCAGCTGTGACTGTTCAATCGGCAGCTTGTCACGTTTTACAATACTTTTTGCAACGTACAAAGCACTGATCAGTGCCAAAACATACATCATCCCATACCAGTGTACAGGGAATGAAAAGATCGTAAAAGCAACCGGGTTAAAGTGTTCGTATATATTGTTCCAGAATTCCATCGTCATCCTTAAAAGGTAATTACTTTCCAGTCGTTTTGAAGCGCTTGCGTTAAAAGTTCTCCCGTATGCGCCGTCTCAATACCTAATGCTTCCAGTTTTGCACTCACACCATAGTCATCGCTGCAGACAATACAGGCCGAAGTCTCTACCCCGCTCTCTTGAACTGTCTTCAACATTGTCTGAAGCTCTTCATTCTCAGCCAGAACTCTCGCAGACGGTCCCCAGATCATAAGATGTGCTTCATCCCAGTATCCCCTGGGCAAGATTACACTGCCATAAAGCAGTACCATCTTTTTTGCTACTTCGACCTCTTCAGTCGACCAGACGATGAGAAGTTTATTCACGTACTAGACCGTTGTTGGCATCATGAGCCAGACATGCGAGGATGTGATTCTCTTCTAAAGAGGGAAAATAGTTAAGGATCTCTCTATTGTCCATCCCCTCAGTCAGCATACTTAACACATCATTGACAGCAATACGGCTCTCTTTTATGTATGCCTTGCCAGTCCCTTTACCCGGAACGATCTCAATAAGATCGTCCAATTCTGTTATATGCTCTTCTACCATTATTTTTTAAGCGCCTCTGCAATGAGCTCAATAGGATTTTTAAAGATCGTCGCGACTTCTGCCTGATATAAAGAGTCATTGATCTGCATACGACAGGCTGAACACTCTGCTGAGACAACTTCTGCCCCGGTCTCTTTGATCATCGCAGCCTTAGGCACACCCGCGGCTTTGGCAAAATGATACTTCTCTGTCTGCATCGTCACCCCGCCGAAGCCACAACAGACATTAGGATCACTCATCTCTTTAAAGGCGTAGTTTTGTTTGATAAGCGTACGCGGTTCATTATGGATCCCCTGCATCTTTCTTGCATGACATGGATCGTGGTAAGTGACAACAAGATCACTTTTACCTTTTGACGATAGCAGGTGTTCTAAGTGTGTATGATGTTCCAACCACTCTGTCGCCATAAAGATCTTGCCTTTAAGCTTCTTAGCACGCTCTAACCACTCAGGCTGATCATGAAAGTAGTGTTCGTAATCGATCTTGATCATGGCTGAACAGGTTGCCTCAGGAATGATGATCGCTTCAACATCATCGATAAATGTCTCGAAGTATTCGATGTTCTTTTTGGCATTATTGTCAACCGTATCAAAGTCACCCGTAAAGTAAGCCGGAGCTCCACAGCAGAGCTGCTTTTTAGGAATGAAAGCATCGATCTCAAGGGCTTCCAGAATGTCCAAAAGTCCCTTACCAATCTCAGTATAGTTGTAGTTTGCAAGACAGCCTATAAAAATAGCGACTTTTCGTTTACCGCCGTTTTCAATGTTCTCCGGGTTGGCATTCAAAAATGAGGTCTTGCCCATACTTGGCAGAAGACGATCTTTTTTGATGATCGGCATCTTGAAACGCGGTTCCATAGAGTTCTGTTCTGCTTTGATCTTGAAACCACAGGTCTGGAAGACATAGCCAAGTTTAAAGAGCACATCCATGGTGAAACGGTGGCGAAGCAGATAGAAAAAGGCTTTTTTAAACCAGGCAATCCCAAACTTGTCAGCAAGGTCAGCGCGGACCTGTTCGATGATCATGTCTGTCGGAAGTGACTTAGGACAGATGTCAACACAGTTGGTACAGAGAAAACAGCTCTCAAAAATATCTTTGGCATTTTTATCGAGCTCAAGGTTACCGCTTTGATAGGCACCTAAAAGGTCGATAAATCCACGTGGCGAAGTAACCTCATCAGCATTGACATTGTGAATGGTACAGACAGGAATACACATCCCGCACTTGATACACTCATCACTTGTCTCTGCGTAGTTGAAGATATCTTCAGGTCGTTTTTGAACGTTGCTCATTAAACCGTCTTTGAAAAGGTCTTTTTAGAACCGGCATGTTTGTTCATGTAGGCATCAAACACCATCGCAATGTTACGGATAAGGAGTGTTCCCGTTTCTGAACAGACGATATGGTTTTTGTCCATTACAACCAGCCCCTCTTCAATAAATGGCTGAAGGTCAGGAAGGTCCTCTTTAAAGTAGGTGTTAAAGTCAACATCATACTCTTCATTGAAACGTTTGATGTCCATCTTGAAGTTACTCATAAGCTCCATAATAACGTGTTGACGGATCATGTCATCTTCATTGAGTGTCACGCCGCGTTCAAATGGCAGTTTTCCCGCGTCAATCGCTGCTTCGTACTCTTTCATATCTTTAAAGTTCTGTGCGTAATAATCAACACCCTCACCGATAGAGGTCAGACCGCCACCCACTAAGTCAGCACCGCCTTTAGTGGTGTAGCCCTGAAAGTTACGGTGAAGCTCACCCTTCTCTATCGCCTTAAAGAGTTCATCTTCCGGCTTGGCAAAGTGATCCATACCGATCATCTTGTAACCATTCTCTGTCAGGTAGTCTATGGTGTACTGCATGATCTGCAGTTTTTCGTCCGGCAGCGGTAGCGTTGTCTCATCGATCTTACGCATCGTCTTTTTAAGCCATGGCACGTGTGCATAGTTAAAGACGGCAAAACGGTCTGGGTTCAGTGTCAGAGAGAGACGTAACGTCTCTTTAAAAGTCTCTAATGACTGGTACGGCAAACCGTAGATAAGGTCGACATTGACCGAGACCATGTTGTACTTACGTGCAAGGTCCATCGCTTTTTTAGTGACATCATAAGGCTGAACACGGTGTACTGCAACCTGTACCTTTTCATTGAAGTCCTGGATACCAAAGCTGACACGGTTAAAGCCCTGCTCACTCATCACCCTCATCTGATCTTCATTAATGTGACGCGGATCGATCTCACAAGAGATCTCAGCATCGTCTCTGAAGTTTTTAAAGTGTGACTTGATCATCTTAATGATCTCTTCTAACTGCTCAGCGCTAAAGAACGTCGGTGTTCCTCCACCAAAGTGCATTTGAATCACCTCACGAGATGTATCAACATGTTTGATTAAGATGTCTAGTTCACGTTTAAGGTACTCCATATAACGCAGCATCTTGTCCTCTTTAGAGGTAAAAACAACGTTGCAGCCACAGAAGTAACAGGCGTTACGACAAAATGGCAGGTGAAAGTACAGCGAGAGTGGTCGTGAGCTATCTTGTGCTTCGAGTTTAGCGATGTAAGCATCGTAGGTAAAAGTGTCTTTAAACTCTAAGGCAGTCGGGTACGACGTGTATCGTGGTCCCGGCTTGGAATATTTGATGTATTTTGCAAAATCTAGCATAAGCGTCCAATATCTGTATATTATGAATACGCGATTATGCCTTTGAAGTGTTAAAAAAGGGGTTAAAGGAGGTGTTTACTTCTCATAAAACAGCTCTATACACTGTTTAAAGTCACTACATCGGACACAGCGTACAAAGCGTCTCTCCTCTTTTGGCAAGGTATAGCTGGCACCGTTACCAAAGTCCACGACCCAGGCATGAGGGGCATTCCAGGCGTAAGTACTGGCTGTCCAGTAGGTGGCATTTTTCTTGTAATA
>JAUVKK010000021.1 GCA_030596305.1 Helicobacteraceae bacterium
GATAGAGCAGGATGCCGATATCATCATGTTTGTCTATCGTGATGATGTCTACCTCTATAAAGAGGAAAAAGAGCGCGAAAAAGCAGCAAAGGCGGAGGGCAAAGAGTTTACCTCGACCTATGTTGAGAAAGAGGAAGAGGAGGCAGAGATCATTACCGGTAAGCAGCGTAATGGACCTACTGGACATGTAAAACTTCTTTTCCAGAAAAAACTGACCCGTTTTGTTGAGAGACCGGCGTATAATGCGGTTGAGGTGGCGTATGAGAATGTAGACACGTCGTCGGCGCAAATGAATGTCTCAATGCCAACTATTTAAAAAGTTCTAGCTTCAGCACACCTTGCACCAAACTCAGACCTGCTCGACGTACCGACGTACCGACGTACCGATGTACGCCTTCGGTCTGAGTTTGGCACAATCTGTACTAAATCTAAAATTTTTAATCACTTCGATATACTTTACGTCCTCACTTTATTAATTATATATACCTAAATAAAACAAATTGTGTTATAGTTGTCTATTCTCTTAAAATGGATTATTGTGGTAATAATAAAGCCGTCTCTTTTAATCGGACGTGAATACCTCTACTTTTCTTTTCTCTTACTGACACTTCTCTTTTTTTCATTGTCCGTAGAGTTCTACAACTATTCTAAACTGACTCAATTTGATGATGCTGTGATTGAAGTTACTGTTTTAAAACACTATGCTAAAAGTAGTAAGGGTAAACAATATGATGTTTTTAAGCTGCAGACAGATGACGGTGCCAAGTTTTACATCACCTCTAAAATGCCACTCAAAGAGCTTGTCGGATATAAGACTCAGGTTTGGGTGAAAACAAAGTATATCAGCTTTTTGGAGTACCTTAAAGGGTTTGCCACGAAGGGTGGTATTATCACTGTCTCCAGAAGCAAGGCTGTAACATATAAACTCGGAGGTGCGTTAAAAACTATCCATAAAGACCCCGAGATCTCGCAGATATATGGGGCGCTCTTTTTTGCACTGCCTCTCAGCGCATCATTGCAGGATCGCTTCTCGATATTGGGTGTTTCACACCTTCTTGCGATCAGTGGTTTTCATCTGGGTGTTTTGAGTTTTATCCTTTTTACGTTGCTGAGTCTGCCTTATACTCAATTACAGAAATATTTTTTTCCTTACCGTCATCGTAACAGGGATCTCTTTCTCTTAGTCGCACTGGTACTTGGGGCTTACCTGCTTTTTTTGGGAGATGTTGCTTCACTACTCCGTGCTTATGCTATGTTGCTGGTAGGTTATATTTTACATGATAGAGGGATGAAGATTATCTCGATGCAGACGCTGTTTGTGACCTTGGTATTACTGCTGTCTCTTTGGCCGAGACTCTTTTTTTTGATGGGTTTTTGGCTCTCTGTCAGCGGGGTCTATTTTATCTTTTTGTACCTGCGCTACTTTAGTGAGCTATCGAAATATATTAGCTTTGTTGCTGTTCCTGTCTGGGTCTATCTGATGATGACACCGATAGCCTTAGTTCTATTTGGAAACTACAGCCTGTACCATCCGCTCTCTATTCTCTGGAGTATTTTGTTTACACTTTTCTATCCGCTGGCACTCTTTTTGCATCTGGTGGGTTATGGGGAGAGTATGGACGGGGTATTGCATTTTTTCCTTGCGAGCGAACTAGATGGTGAACACTTCAAACTCTCGCTTGTTTGGTTAAT
Source organism: Helicobacteraceae bacterium (assembly GCA_030596305.1). Taxonomy (GTDB): domain Bacteria; phylum Campylobacterota; class Campylobacteria; order Campylobacterales; family Sulfurimonadaceae; genus Sulfonitrofixus. Next base: position 1,693 of record JAUVKK010000021.1, read on the forward strand.
ACCATATGAGTTTTTAGCTTTGGGGTCACTTTATAGTCAGAAGGTCCTTTACCTACTTCTGCTGGTGGCTTTTGGAATATCCGTAGCTGCGGTTTATCAGGTAGCATAGCCGCAGACCATAGACAAAGATGATCCATGAGAGATAGATCCAGGTCAAAAAGAAGATGACCATTGCAAAGGGACCGTAGATAGTACTGGTGGCCTTGGCCAAAAAGACATAATGTACAAAGAGCGCTTTTGAAGCACTCCAGATAATCATCGCAATAAAGGCACTGATAGCAGATGCTTTGTAGTAGACATAAATATTTGGAGCAAACTTATAGGTAAGAAAAAAGAGTACCCACTCAATGATAAAAGGAGTGAGCGAAGAGACTTCAAAACCAGATTTGTAAATATTTGTGTCTATGAATTGGTTAATACTGCTGGTAAAGTAAAATGAGATGATCAATCCCAGCGGTACGATGATCATCATTAAAAGGTAGGTAAGAAGCGTTTTATGTATCTTTCTATCTTTTGTTTTAAAGATGCTGTTGACAACATAGGAGAAACTGATAAAAAAGAACATAGAGACAATGACGGTAAAGCTCAGTGAGATGATACCAAGATCAGTCGCGTTGGCGACAAATGAGTCGATATAATTGGTGATGATATCAGTATGTATAGGTAAAAGATGCTCTATCAGAAATGATTTAAGGGTAGCATAGTGCTCATCAAACTGTTCCAACTGAGGAATAAGAGAGAAGACTATAAAAAAGATAGGAATAATGGTTGAAACAGTGTAAAAACTAAGACTCGAAGCATAATAGGTCAACTCGTCATCAAATAGTTTTCTTATAAAAAAACTTGTATGACGATAGTAATGATTACGTTTGAAGTTTTTGGTTACTTGCATGATCTATTTTAGCATCAAAAATTAAAAATCAAGCATCAAAAAATCTAAGACAGGATCTTAGTCTAGCCCCATCTTATTTGGATTGAGGATGTTGTTAGGATCAAACGCTTTTTTAATGGTTTTAAAAAGGTTCATCTCCTCATCTGTAAAGGCCATACTCATATAAGGTGCCTTAGCCAGTCCGATGCCGTGTTCACCGCTTAGGGTACCGCCAAGGTCGATCGTGGCCTGGAAGACCTCTTTGATCGCTTCATAACCGATCTTCACCTGCTCTGGATCTTTACCGTCAACCATTACATTGGTATGGACATTACCATCACCGGTATGACCAAAACATGGAATATTGATATTGTACTTCTCTGCGATCTTGTCAAACTCTTTGAGAAGCTGAGGTAAAACGGCGCGAGGTACAGTGACATCTTCGTTGATCTTTTTACTGCCGTAAACCGAGAGCGCCTGAGAAGCCCTGCGGCGCGCGAACCACAGGTCTGCTGCCTCATCTTCACTCTGTGCGATCACAAATTCGTCACAACCGTTCTCTCTAAAGACCTTTTCGATCTGAGCAAGTTGAAAGTCCAGATCACTCTCAAGGTTTCCGTCAACATCGGTTACAAGAATAGCACCGGCTTCGATTGGCAGACCTTTGTTGTATGTCTGCTCAACAGCACGAATGGTTTTGTTATCCAAAAACTCCATAGCAACAGGTGTAACACCCGATGCCATTGTTTTATAAACGGCCTCCATCGCTGAGTTTACAGTGTCAAAGATACCCATAGCAGTTTTTGTCATCTTTGGTTTTGAAAGCAGTTTCATGGTCACTTCTGTTGTAACGGCAAGCGTTCCCTCTGAAGCGATCAAAATACCGGCGATGTTATAACCTGCAACATCCTTAATAGTACGTTTTCCGGCTTTGATGATGTCACCGTTAGGCAGAACAGCACGAATAGCCATGACGTAATCTTTGGTGATCCCGTATTTTGCAGCACGCATACCACCGGCATTTTCATTGACGTTTCCGCCGATAGTCGAGTAGTTCTGGCTCGCAGGATCCGGCGGATAGAAAAGACCGACCTCTTCAACAGCTTTTTGAAGATCCATGTTGATGACACCCGGCTGTACAATGGCAACCATGTTCTCCATGTCGATCTCCAGGATCTTGTTCATATGCTTTTCAAAAGCAAGAACAATGCCCCCCTTGCTTGGAAGTGCACCCCCGGTAAAACCTGAACCTGCACCGCGTGGAACAAGGATGATACCGTGTTCATTACAGTACTTTAATATAGTACTTACATCATCTTCCGTTCTTGGAAACAGAACAGCATCGGGTTCGAAGTGCGCCCGTGTAGCGTCGTACGAATAGGCGATCATATGAGCTTTGTCGTTGTAAACATTCTCTTTGTCTAGCAGCTTTTCAAAAAAGTAAATATGTGAATGGTCTAGCATGGTTACTCCTTAATCTCAAAATTTTTGATAAGTTCTTGTTCCGGTGTATTGAGGCCGTTGATGTAGTTGTATAGCGGTTTTGACTCGTTGTTGTACTCTACCAGTAATTCCAGATAGTGAGGATCATACGCTTCTAAAGGACGGCTGGCCGCTCCCCATACCCACCAAGATGTTGCGATCTCTTCAACACGGGAATAAAATGGCAATTTTGTACTTTTTTGCTCGAGTTCAACGGGAGTGACCTGAATAAGACTCAGTGTCTGACAGTCTAGGGTAAATAGAGCACCGTTTACATAGGTATATAATAGGCCGATCTCGGCCAGGGTACAATAACCGGAGATGTCCTCTTGAAACGGTGTCGGATGAGCCTGAAATGAGAGGTAGGTGGCGAAGTTATCAGGATGTATCCACTCAACGCCATGGATGTTTTTGGTAATGATGTGATAGATGTCATCATTGGGTGCCAGTAAAAGAGCACGTGAATAACCAAAAGCCAAGATGACCTCATCACCGACTTGTACATGCCAGTTTCCATTAGGCAGTGAGTTCTGCTTTAACCCTACATACTCGGAGAGTGTCAGCGTAGCTACACCTGCAGAAACATCAAAGTCTGAGACAAAGACGTCAGCAACGATAACACTGTGATCGTTTGTGAAGTGACGAACAACAAAACCATGGACGCCTTTGGCGATCTGTTTGACCTTAACCGTTGCGCTTTGGCTGTCGTCACTTACAGATTGAACAGGCAGGTGAAGTTCAGCCGCAGATAAAAAGAGAGGAAAAAGAAAAAGTAGTAGAAATTTTTGCACAAATTGTCCTAGTAAAAATAATGAGCAATTATATCTCAGTTTTTCTTTTTTGAGACCTAGTTGCAAAAGCTAAATAAAAAATATTTAAAATGTGTAAACACTCTAGTTAAACTACCTAGGTATGGGCTGTATTAGCTCTTGGTAAGTAAAAATTTGCTACCCTAACAAAATTCAAACAAGGGAGGAAGTCCAAATGCAACGTCTGTTTATATTGATCTTACTTCCTCTTGTTCTCAGTGCGGCAAAAGTTGATTATCTGCGCTGGGAGAGCGGTATGACCTATCTCGGTTTTTTGGGAAAACATGATCTGCCCTCAAGAACACTCTATTGGAATCTTGATTATGATGATCAGACGCTGACTGAAGAGATCTATAGCGGGGTAGGGTACCAGATCTTAAGAGATGAGAATGCGACTATTGAACAGGTCCTAATCCCCATTACTGATGAACTTCAGCTCCACATCTATCAAGATAGTAATAATAGCTATATCTTTGAAGCTATTCCCGTTCTGTACAGTTCGGAACGCCTCTCATTTGCAACGAAGATACAGAGCAACCCCTCTTCAGCTATATACAACGCTACGCATTCTAAACGGGCGATGAGTGCTTTTATCAGCGGTTTTAGAAAGTCCATTAACTTCTCTTTACACGTTCAAAAAGATGACCCTATTGTGATGATCTATGACCAGAAGTTCCGTTTTGGAAAACCTTTTTCCATGCCACGTCTGCAACTGGCAAAGATCGAACTGCATGGAAAATGGCATGGGGTCTACCTAGGCCCCAATGAACGCTACTATGATGCCAAGGGTCGTGAAGTCGAAGGTTTTTTACTCGGAAATCCTGTGAGAGGTGCACGTATCAGTTCCGGCTTTACACGCAGACGTTGGCATCCGGTGCTTCATAAGTATCGTGCCCATCTGGGTATCGACTATGCTGCTCGCAGAGGAACACCTATTCGTGCTGCTGGAGCAGGTAAGATCATTGAACTGCGCCGCAGTCGAAGTTATGGGAACCTGACCAAGATCCGTCATGCAGACGGCTACATGACTCTCTATGCCCACCAGCAGAAGTTTAGAGCAGGGATGCGAAGAGGCAAGCGGGTGAAAAAAGGCGAAGTCATCGGTTATGTAGGGACCACTGGTATCTCAACCGGTCCACACCTGCACTTTGGCCTCTACAAACATAATCGAGCCATCAATCCTCGCAGTGTTATTCAGGTCACAACGAAGAAGCTTAAAGGCAAAACGAAAAAGCAGTTTCAAGATATTGTAACACGGTATAATGAAGAGGCTGAACTCATCTTAGCTGAAAACAGACAGGTCGATCGATTTAGAGACTTTGATGCAGTTTGTTATATAAAACATGACCAATTCGAAGTGGAAGGGGAGTGCAATGCAACAGTACGAAAATGAGATGCAGCACGCTCTAGAGCTTTACTTAAAGGGCAGTGAGGAGCACGAACTTCACGCTTCTGAAGTTGCGTATCTTCTAAAAAAGATACGCAGTGAAGATAAAGATCAGTTCTTTGATTCACTTTCACGTCTCCCTCAGGATGCCCGTGGTGATGTCCTTCTTGAACTCCCCGAAAAGCTTAAAGATGAGGCGATCAGCTTCTACTCGACTAAAGAGCTTGCAGAGGCGATCGAAGGGCTTGAGTCGGATGATGCGACTGACCTTGTCCAGGATATTGATGAGTTTGATGAAGAGAAGTCTGACGCGGTTATCGCTCATCTTGATGATGAAGACCGTGAAGAGATCGAACATCTTCTGCATTATGAAGAGGACCAGGCAGGTGCTTGGATGCAGGTCGAGCTTTTTGATGCAACTTTGGATGAGAGGATCTTGGATGCGCGTGACCGTCTTAAACGTTTAAAAGAGTCAGGTGAACTGGAAAATGTTCATCAAGTCTTTATTATTAACGAAGAGCGCCGTCTGATCGCAACGATCCCTCTAGAAGATGTGATCCTTTTTGACTTTTTAAAGACCTTTAGAGAGCAGTTGGAGTCCAAAGAGTTTCGTTCTGTTGAGGCTACAGCTGACATTGAAGATGTTGCCTCGATTTTTGAACAGTTTGACCTTTCGGTACTTCCTGTAGTAGACCGTCAGGGACACTTGGTAGGGCGTATCACTTCGGATGATATTTATGACGTTATCGAAGAGCGTGCGACGGACCAGATCTATAACCTTGCCGGTGTTAATGATGACGTTGAGCAAGAGGAAAACTTGTTCGGTATTTTTAAACAGCGGGCATCTTGGCTCTTCATCAATCTGATAACCGCGATTTTGGCATCGATCGTCATCGGAATGTTTGATGCAACGATAGCCGCCTTTGTTCCGTTGGCCATTTTAATGCCGATTGTCGCTTCGATGGGTGGAAATGCGGGAACACAGACCCTGACCGTTATGGTACGTAAGATGGCCTTGGGTGATATTGATATTGTCAATGCCAAGCAGGCGGTCATTAAAGAGTTTTTGGTCTCACTGCTTAATGGCCTGATCTTTGCGCTATTGATGGGAATTGTTGCTTATATCTGGTTTGATATTCCTAAACTTGGACTTGTTATTGGTATGGCAATGATCATCAATCTTCTCATCGCCGGAGCATCCGGTGCCTTGATACCGTTGATGTTAAAACGTATGGACATTGATCCGGCTGTCGGTTCTACGGTTCTGCTTACAACAGCTACGGATGTTTTTGGATTTTTCAGTTTTCTGGGTTTGGCCTCACTAATCCTAACCCAATAAAAAAAGTTGTAGCTTCAGCGTATCTTACACAAAAGCTTGACTCTCGGCGTACATTAGTACGCGGTCGGTCAAACGTTTTGCACAATCTGCACTAAATCTACAACTTTTTGTAAGTTTATAATTCTCGTCATCCCTTTCCATCCCTCATAATTTGTTCAGTAACATTTCCGATATAATCGTGATATGTATAAAATAGAACATATCTCATTAGAACCCTGCAGTGATTCAGCCTTTGTCAAACTGGAACGGATGCACTACACCCAGGGCGGCGAGAAGCGAACGTGGGATCTCGCCCAGGTCCATGACAGTGTGGCCGTACTTATCTACCATAAAGGCAGAGATGCCTTTGTCCTCGTCAAACAGTTTCGTCCGCCTGTCTATCTTAAAAACCGGGACGGTTTCACCTATGAGCTTTGTGCCGGGATTGTTGACAAAGAGATGACCCTTATTGAGATCGCCCAGGAGGAGATTGAAGAAGAGACCGGTTACGCTGTGAGTGTTGAGCGAATCAAAAAGATAACCTCATTTTACACGGCGGTCGGTTTTGCAGGGGCGAAACAGGAACTCTATTATGTTGTAGTAGATGAGGATGACAAAGTACATGAAGGCGGCGGCATTGATGTAGAGGCAATAGAAGTTGTTTATCTGCCTGTCAATGAAGCAAAGATATTTATCTATGATGAGACGATCGTTAAGACACCGGGCATTATGTTTGCGATCAGCTGGTGGTTTGCGAGAGAATAGAGTGTAAAAACGGCTAAACTAAGTCAGCCGTCATAAAAAGTGTGAATCGCCCCGAAGGGTGGAAGAAGTTTTAACAGATAGCGTCAATTTATCTGTTACAGTAACGGTTAGAATGAGTAGTTTGCATTGACGTAGTAGTAACGTCCTGGCTCATTCATAAGCATGACATTGTCACCTACAGTATCCATAAGAAGGGTAAGGTCTTTATAGGTATTTGAAACGGCATAAGTCTTGTCAAATACATTGTCAACACCGGCTGCTAATCCAAAACCGTATGGGAGTTTGTGATCAACTTTTAGATTCATGATACCCCATGAATTAAGCTCTTGTTCACCGTTCTCAGCATCATAGTTTTTCCATGTGTCAGCACCGACAAACTCAACTGTTGCTATGCTTTCTTGATAATAGACGTAGTTTAGTGCTACATTCCCTTTTAACGGTGGAATCTCTGCTAGGTTTGTATCTGTTTGGTTTGTTGTAAGGGTGTCTTTTTCACCGCGTTGATAAGCGATACCGAAGTCAGCGTAGAGATTGTCAAGTGCATAGTAGCTACCCGATATCTCTAAACCGTAAATAGTGGCATCGATGTTCTCAAAAGAATTTTGTATAAATATAGGTTCTGTTGTTGTTGTACCTGGTTTTTTACTAGAGTTATAATAGATATAATCTTTTAACACGCTATAAAAGAGCTTGGTCTTTAGCGTAAAACTTTCATATCTGTTCTCCATTCCAAGATCAACTTCATAATTTGTTGTTTGATCAAGGTCAGGTGTTCCAACTTCAATCTGCTTTTTCTGCTGAGTAGCATCTTCCCCTTTTAGGTTAGCAACTGAATAAAAATATAGTTCTCGTGCATCTGGTACACGTGATGCTTTTCCTAATCCACCGAAGAATTTTAGGTTTGAGGTTACATCATATGTAGAAAAGACATTTGCGCTTAAAGCATTGTACTCATTACTCTGCTGCTTGCTAGAAGGTGTAATTGTCGTATCATCATAGCGTAGACCTAGCTTTACATTCCATGCACCAAAGTTGTTGTCAAGTTCTGTGAAAATTGCTATATTGTCTGTATCTACATCAGTAATGCTGTATCTATAGTCAGAAG
>JAUVKK010000138.1 GCA_030596305.1 Helicobacteraceae bacterium
CGCTATATCCTTTTTTAAATGTCTTCTGATGTTCTTTGGCATCATTCAGGCCGCTGATCCATCCCTTCCTGCTATCCTCTTTATGGTAGCGCCCAAGAACAGATTGAACCGTATCAACGACGCATAGTATAACATTCCTAGTGGCGTTGGGTTGCTATTTGTCTCTATGAACTAAGCACATTCAGTTTAATAAAAAGGTGTTCATTTTCTACGTGGTAGATCAGTTCTGACTGAACAGCATTTTTTTGCTGTCTCAGTCCTCTTTTGATGGTGTGGAAGACATGGAAGTAGGTTTTGTGAGCAGGTGCACTGATGTACTTTATCTTACTGTGGCGTAGACGTTCTATGAACTTTTTGACGATGTAATAGTAGGTGTACTTGTTGATGAAACGCTGTACTGTGTACTCGTGCATGATGTTTAGGTTGTTGATGAGTGTCCGGACCTCTTCATCGTTTAAAAATGCTGAGCTCTCTGCACGTGTCAGGCTGTTTTCCATATATGCTTCAGCATCTTGGCGCGCCTGAGTGATGATGGTCTCTATGTCTGGACAATGCTGTCTGACCCTCTCAAGGATCTCTTCGCCTATGAGTTCTCTGCTCTCTGTAGTGTGCAGATGAGGATCAGTTCCCACATAGTCATGGTCGATGGCTTCCATGAGTTGCAAGACACAGTCAAGGTAGATAAACTTGTCTCTTTTTCGCTTGTCAAAAGAGATACCGCTTGTTGAGATGAGTGTTTTTGGACCTGCATATTTTATCTTCATACTCCATCCTTCTGCTTCCATTATAACGCGAAAATAGAATCTTGTATTATCATAAAATATTATAGATATACTTTTAGATAAATCCTAAAAACTGAAAGAGCAGCAGCCACAGGATTGTTGACACACCGGTAATAGCGATAGAGAGACCAGACATTGCACCCTCCAGTGTTCCATACTCAAATGCCCTGCCCGTTCCTATGGCATGTGAGCTTGTTCCGAGTGCTACGCCTTTGGCGATGGGCTCTGTTATGTTGAAGACCTTGTAGACCCTGTCGGCGATAATGGCTCCGAAGGCACCTGTTATGACGATAGAGAGCACTGTAAGACCTACCAGACCATCAATCATCTCTGATGAGGCGATACCGATAGGTGTGGTGACAGAGCGCGGCAGGAGTGACTTTAAGAGTGTCATATCCAGACCGACCATCAACGAAAACAAGTAAACCGACACCAGGGCTGAGAGTGAGCCTAGGATGACCCCGAAAAGAATGGCAAAGGCATGTTTTTTCAGCTTGTCATGGTGCTGGTAGAGAGGGACTGCCAAGACAACGGTGATGGGGCCTAACATCTTTAAGACAATGTCACCACCAACCTTGTAATCTGCATAGGGAATATCAAATACCGTCAAAATCATGATGATCACCAACATACTAAAAAGCATAGGGTTAAAAAGACTCCAGGAGACCTTTGTTTTGATATAGAGACTCAACACACCTACTATAAGTGTCAGAAGTAAGCCAAAGAGCAGTGTCATCACGACTTCTCTCTCTGCACAAAGTACTGCACAACGAAGGCTGTCAAAGCCATTACCAGGATTGTCGATACCAAGGTGATGAGTACGATCTGCAGGTAGAAGCCTTCCATCAGCGTATAGGTGACCATAACACTTACACCGGCAGGAATGAAGAAGAGCGGCATATAACTCAGCAGGAACGAGGAGACAAGGCGGATGTCATTGATCTTAATCCATTTCAGATGCAGTGCAGCGAGTAACAGAAGCATACCGATAACACTGCCGGGAAACTTGGTATCAAGAACGTAGACAAGAGCCTCACCAAGAAAGTAGATACCTAAGATAATAGCGATCTCTTTTATAAGCATAATAAAAAGATAAGATGTAACTGTTCTTTGCGGCTTGATAGCTATAACCTCTTTTAATTACGCTCTTTTAGACTTAGAGATTTACTAGATGGCGTAATATATGCGATTATAGCCTTTTTTATGAGCTGATAGGGATACTGCTGTGAACACAGTTTTTGCCATTGCTTTTAGACTTGTATAAGAAAGCATCGACCGTTGTATAAAACGAGTTAAAGTCAAACTCTGGGCTATAACTCTCTACACCGAGACTGATCGTCACCTGTTCACCTGCGATATAGGTCTGTCTCTCAATACGCTTTCTAATCTTTTCAGCAACAAAGAGAGCGCTTTCTAGATTAGTCTCAGGTAAGATGATGGCAAACTCTTCACCACCGATGCGGCACAAGACATCACTCACACGCAGCTGTTCATGAACGTCATGCGCCATTGTACTGAGAACATGGTCACCTTGACTGTGTCCGTAAGTATCGTTGACAGCTTTAAAGTCATCGATATCAAACATGATCATAGAGAACTCTTGACCATAACGCTGGTAGAGGTCGATCTGTGACTTCATCTTTTGATTAAAGTAACGGCGGTTGGCACATTTTGTCAACTCATCTTGCATGGTGATGTCATTAAGATGACGAACCTGCTCTTTCCAGTTAAGCAAAAATGTGTTGTAACGTTGAATAAAAAATTTCAGCTCGCTAAAGAGAAAACCGTTGAGCTCAATAGGTTCGTCTTTGTGCATCTGCTCTACGATCGCACTGATCTTTTGAATGATGGCTTTATGGATTAAGAGGAAACCGGCCACCATAAAGATAAAGACAAAGGTGATAAACAGATACATGAGGTTTTTAAGTTCAACAAAATCAGAAAGATAATAATTTTGATCAAAACTCATTTTAGTGATCAACATAAAGTCGTCTGAGTCATTTTCACTGCTGCTGGTCGTCAATGTGTAAACAACGGTATCACTACTCAGGCCATTGCCTAAGGTGACGGTACTGCGTTGTGAAAAACTCTCTGCAATCGCTTCTACAGATGAAACCTCTGCTGTTGTTTCCAACTGTAGATCATCCATGATCATCTTTGTAAATTGGCTGTTCTTTTTGAACAACTCGCCGATGTTTTTCTGCTCTTTTACAGTATTGATATGCTGAATGTAGTCATAGGTAAGGATAAAAAGGTCCAGACCCTGTAGTGAGGGAAACACTGTTTTAAGGTCCTCTACTTTATGGTTGACATACTCATCAAACGGCAGGACAAAGCCTATCATCACCCACTTATCATTCGCAGCTCTGACAACGTAGTACTGAGACATATCTAAGGCATACTCATCGAACATTGGTGCCGTTATCTTATAGTCCACGCCGTTTTTAAGCTGATCAAGCTCTTTAGAAAAATAGGGGTAAGCATTATAGTCGAGTCCTATGTCGGCAATCGACGTACTTTTTTCGATCACTTTGTCATCATTGATGATATAGACTTCATAGTGTCCGTCAAAGACATTTTTATTAATACTATCAGCAACACTTAGCAGATCGAAGTTACCCGTCGTATTTTCAACATAAGCAATGACCTCTTCGAGTTTTTCCAAGCTAACCGTTTCATGGTTGGAAAAGCGTTGTTGGAGAATAGCGAAGTCGTTTCGAAGCTGCTGACGCAGTTCTATAGAGGTACTGCGGATATTACTTTTGACTTGTGCGTCAATATTGGTTTCCAAGAGGTGGGCAATGTATAGATATATAAACAGTAATCCGGTCAATGAGAAGAGTACGAAAAAAAGGTGAAATCTCTTTAATGACATTTAAATCCTATTAAAACTTATACTAATAATAATTGAGGCCTTATTAAAAACAACTAAAACCTTCTAACTAGCCTCTTTAACGTCGATAAAGCGATGATTTGTTCAATAATAGGCGTACACTACAACAACAAAATGAAAAAATCATGAAAAACTTTGCACTGGGTTCACT
>JAUVKK010000227.1 GCA_030596305.1 Helicobacteraceae bacterium
TCATTGATCTCCGTATGCTTCTTTATATAAACATTAAGATCATCAAGTTTCAAGGCTTTGATCTTCTCCAACTCTTTAAGACTAGAACCAAGTTCCTGACCCTTATAGTACTCTTGGAAAGTACGAGAAAGACGCTGAGACAGTGTCTCAACACGAAGCGGTTCAGAACCAAGAAGAAACTTTTTAGTCTGATCCAATTCAGCCTGAGTTACACCCTCTTTTACAAACTTGGAGATCACCTCTTTGACTGTTGCCTCTGCCTCTTTTTGTGACTCAAGCTTTGTCTGCAGGTAACCTGTAAAATAGACATGAGAACGTGCTGCACTTACACGGGCATACGCCGAATATGCAAGACCGCGTTTAACACGGATCTCTTCCATCAAACGACTTCCAAAACCACCCGTACCCAAGATAAATGTCGCAACTCTTGCCTTGTATTGGTCATCATCACCCACTCTGATGTTGTAGGGTGATCCAAAGTAGACATAAGCCTGCTCTGTTTCACGCTCAAGCACCGTGCGTTCACTCTTTTTTATCACCTCGACAAACGGAAGATCACTCGTCTCACCTTTAGGAAGTGTTTTCAACAGTGCGGTTGCTTTCTTTTTGGCCTCAGAGATCGAAATATCTCCACCAACAACGATCACCGCTCTCGAAAGAACCAGGTGCTCTTTTAAAAAATTAGTTATATCATTTAATTGCAGTATCTCAACATCCTCTGCTCTACCACTCGATGGAAACTCTAAAAGTGTACCCTTAAACAGTTCCGCTTTCAGTGCTCTTGCCGCCACATAATCATAATCGTTCTCTTTACGGCTCAAAGCTCCCATAGTGACAACTTTTGCCTTCTCAAGCGTCTCTTTGCTCAAATTCGGATCAGCAAGAAGATCTTTAAACTTTTCAAGACCATAATCAAACGACTCTTTAAGTGATGAAAGCTCCATCACAAAAGTCTCAGTTCCAGCATGCGCACTCAAATGGACTGCTTTAGCATCAAGCACTTTTGCAAAACCGATGCTTCCCAATTTAGATGTCCCTTCGTTCATCATTTTGGCACTCATCTTTACCAGGCCGGGAAACTCTTTGTCTTCGATAGATCCGCTTTGTCTAAAGACAAGTTGCAGAGAGACCATAGGAAGACGGTTGTCTTCCTCATGAATAAGAGGGATTTCAACACCCTCAATCGTAATATGGGTTAGCGTTGTAGCCATAGAGATTCCTTGCAGTAATAGTAGTAGTAAAAGTAGTTGTTTTATCATTATGCGTGACTTTTAGAAAATGTCTCTAATGTCTCATAAGCAGTATTACGAATGGCCGGTGTCTCACCGATATCTTCGATAAGACGTACCATCTCATCTTTCGCCATTCTAAAACCGGCTCCTGCACTGCGGACAACATTCTCTTCCATCATGGTCGAACCAAGATCATTAGCGCCATATTTAAGTGCCATTTGACCGATGTACGGCCCTTGCGTTACCCATGAACTCTGAATATTTGGAACATTGTCTAAAAATAGACGAGAGACGGCGAGCAGACGAAGATAACGGTTCGATGACGGCTTTTTAATGTCCGGTATATCTTCCATTAGCTGTGTGTTTTTACCTTGAAATGACCACATAATAAAGGCGCGAAAGCCACCTGTCTCATCTTGAAGTTTACGCACCATGTTCCAGTGTTCAATGATCTCTTCATCTGTCTCAACAGTGCCGAACATCATCGTTGCTGTTGACTTAATACCCAGTTTATGAGCTTGACGGTGTACATCGATCCACACTTCTGAGTCATGTTTTTTTGGTGCGATGATGTCACGAACACGGTCGCTGAGTATCTCAGCACCCGCACCCGGAATCGAAGATAACCCTTTATCTTTAAGACGTTGTAAAACTTCTTGGATACTTATCTTAGATATCTTTGCAATATAATCAAGTTCAATAGCCGAAAAGGCATGTATCGTGATCTGTGGATACTTCTCATGGATATGTCCAACCAACTCTTCATAAAACTCAATTTTTAGTTTTGGGTGAACGCCCCCTTGAAAGAGGATCTGTGTTCCGCCGATCGCCACCAGTTCATCGATCTTTACATCGATCTCTTCATGGCTCAAAATATAAGCATCATCCGCCTTGGCATGACGGTAAAAAGCACAGAACTTACAGTCGACCCAACAGACATTGGTGTAGTTGATATTACGATCAACTACAAAGGTTGTCACCCCTTTAGGGTGTAACTCTTTTTTTCGCTCTGATGCCATCTTGCCAAGTTCCAGCAAGGAAGCATTTTGAATAAGGTCTAAAGCCTCTTCACTTGTCATTCGACTCACTATTAACGTCCCGCATCTCTTGTCATATTATCTAATACAAAATTCATTTTATTGATCAGTTTTTTCTTTGTAAGGTTGTGCTCAGCATTTAACCATGTAGCGTTTCTATATGCGATCTTAGTCTTTTTACTCTCATCTTGAAATACTAAAACTCGGATAGGAAGATCAAGACCCACTTCCATATTTTCTTGCATAAAGGTCGTTCCCATCTTTGGATTTCCAAA
>JAUVKK010000061.1 GCA_030596305.1 Helicobacteraceae bacterium
GGCAAGTGCAGGAGAAGGTCAAACAGTTACCCTTATCTAAGTAGGCTTATTGTAAAATACACGATTATTATAAGACGGAGTTAAGACGAATGGAAAGTATGAATGTTATTGACGCTATTAAAGGGCGTGCATCAAAGCGTAAATTTTTAAACAAATCAGTTCCTAAAGAGACAATTGAGAAGATTTTAGAAGCAGCAGCGATGACGCCAAGTGGTGCTAACATGCAGCCATGGACTGTCTACTCCGTGAGCAACCAAGAGATGCTGACAAGTATTGGCGATGCGATCATCGCACATATTGATGCCGGTGGTGATGTTGACCAGCATGTTCAGTATTATCCGCTTAACTGGATCAACCCGTACAAAAAACGCCGTATTCTTACCGGAGCAGGGCTGTATAAACTGATGGAAGTAGATCGTCACGATGATGATGCACGTCAGAAGATGTGGTTTGACAACTACCGCTGGTTCGGTGCACAAAATGTCTTTTTTGTCTACGTAGAGAACGAGCTTATCAACGGTGCACAAGGTCCGCTTATTGATTGTGGTGCCTATATGCAAAACCTTATGTTAGCGACAGAAGGGTATGGCCTTGGTTCTGTTCCTCAAGGTTCGACAACTGAGTATGGTAAGATCATCTCTAAGGTGATGGGCGTACCGGATAACTACTCACTGCTTTACAGCGTTGTTGTCGGATTTGAAGACAAAGATGCAAAGATCAATACGTATCAGCCTAAACGCGTAAAGATGTCGGATACAGTTACTTTTATAGATTAAGATTAACGATACATTTGATATATTTCTCTTCTCCGTCATTCCGGACTTGATCCGGAATCTACTAGTTTTTAGTCTTTCAACTTCTATTTTTAGCTTTCTGAGTTTTTATTGAATATTGAATTTTATTGACTACACTCTTTCCTTTTTTACTCCGCTAAAAAACGAAACCAAAAAAGCTCCCGTGGACGGCTTCGGGGTCGATAGCTATCGACTACCTTCCTTACACTCGTTCCCTCACTAAAAACCCCTAACTCGCTGTCGCTCAGACAAAGTGGTTTTCTTAACGTTCATCACTCCTTACAGTCAGCCTTGTAGATGCCACGGAAAGAACTCAAGCGGTGACGCATCTATTTAAAGTGAAAGCTAGCGCTTTCATTCCTGTTTGAACAAACTCTCAGCACTAGCTACTTGAGCCGTATCAATTTAAAGAATAGGGAATTGACTGCTTTAGCGATTGAATAGCAACGTAATAAGAACAGCGTCTCTTTTTTTTTCCTCAAGGATACCTCTTTACTGAGCTGACTAAATGTCAGGTTAGTAAGGAGTAAAGTCTTATATAGAAGGCAGAAAGAAAAAGTTGAACCTATCACTATTCAAGATGGTTGGAAATATAAAATGTCAAAGTGTATTTCTCTTAGAAGGTCTACGCCGTCGGTACTTTGTACATCGACTCTGTTTCCGAACTTATAAAAGCCAAGTAGTTGGCTTTTAATTAACAGTTCTCATCTCTGACGCGACAGAGAAAAAAGTTCAGCCAATCACAGTTTAAAAAAGAGGAAATTTATGTTCAAGAGAAACATTTAGGTATATGGTTAAATTAGAAAAAGAAAAGTTATCGTCCGCCAAAACGATCATTCCACCACTCATGCGGTGATATGGTCTTTTTCTTGATGAACTCCTCATCAAAACGGTATTCGTACTGTTTAACGTACTCTAAGACGATCTTATATGCCTCTATGATGTCGGTGCTCATTTTAGTAGCTGTTTCTGTTTCATCAAGATGTTTGTCGGGGTGCCATTGGTGCATGAGGTTTTTGTAGCGTGCTTTTATTTCGGGAAGAGAGGCTGTATCTCGAAGACCAAGTAGTGTTTTGGCCTTCATAACCTCTTCAAAGGAGTGCATTGTTGTAGTGTTTAGTCTTTCTGTTGACGCATGTATGTCGGAACGTCTAGGTAGTCATCACTTAGATCGCCGCCGACAACCATTTTAGGACGCAGTGTCTGCTGCGTTGCAGTCGGTTGTGCTTGAACAGGTGAATCTGAAATAAATGTATCATTATTAACACCCTGGTTAAGATCTTTTTCAAAACCTGTTGCAACCAATGTAATACGAATAGCATCGATTGGCATACTGTCATCAGTTGTTGTACCAAAGATAACGTCAGCATCACCATCAGCGCTTTCATGTACGATCTCCATCGCCTCTGTCATCTCCATCATTGGAAATTCAGGGTGCATGTGGAAGTGTACTAGAACACCCATCGCGCCATTGATCGACATGTTGTCAAGCAGCGGTGACTCGATAGCCGCTTTGATAGCTTCATACGCTGCGTTCTCACCTTGGTGCTCACCCATACCCATGAGTGCCATACCGCGATGGTTCATAACGGTTTTAAGGTCAGCAAAGTCAAGGTTGATGTCATTGTCACCGTGTGAAAGGATAACGCCAGACGTACCGCTTACAGCTTGAGCAAGAACCGAGTCAACGATCTTGAAACTCTCACGCATACCAAGACGTTTGTCGATGATAGAGAGAAGCTTGTCATTAGGAATGATAACAATAGAGTCACATTCACTTTTAAGATCATCAAGACCTTTTTCAGCAAGCTTAGAACGTTTTCCACCTTCAAACTTGAACGGTTTAGTCACAACAGCGATTGTCAGTGCACCGACCTCTTTAGCGATCTGTGCAACAATAGGTGCAGCACCGGTACCAGTACCACCACCAAGACCTGCAGCGATGAAAACGATGTCCGCACCGTCAAGTGCTGTACGAAGTTCATCATAACTTTCCAGTGCAGAGTCCTTACCAACAGATGGCTTCATACCTGCACCAAGACCCTTAGTCAGCTTACCGCCAAGTTGGATCTTTGTCTTTGCCGATGAATTATCAAGTACCTGTGCATCGGTATTTGCAACCACCAACTCAATACCATCAACACCTTCATTGATCATATGTCCGATCATATTGCCGCCACCGCCGCCGACACCGACAGCAACGATTCTAGCACCAGTTTGTCGAGTTGATTCCTCGATTATAAACATATCACTACTCATTTCACACTCCTTATTAAAATAACTGGGTCATCCAGTTCCAGAATTTTGACAACGCACCTGCTTCCTGATCACCCTTGATAATCTTAGGGGTGATAGGTTTTCCAATCTTTACATCGTTGGTTTTCGCAGGGGATTCGTCTTCAATAGTCGGGATACCGCTTGAGTCGACATCAGTCAGATCCGGCATCTCGATATCGTCGAAATCATTTCTGGTATGACGCATTTTTTTATTGACATCCACTTCGTAGAGTGAATAACCGTTTGCTTCATAACGAAGCAGACCAATTGCACCGGAATAGGCTGGACTTCTTAGTTGATCGAAGAGACCATCGACCTCCATTGGTTTAGCAATACGTACAGGAAGGTTGTCGAAGATGGCACTTGCCAGTTCGCGCAGACCGTCCATATTTGTAAAACCGCCTGTTAAGACAATACCGGCACCCATCTGCTCTTTGAGACCGCTCTTTTCCAGGGATTGGGCAATGATCATCAATGTCTCTTCAACACGAGCATAGATGACGTTGTGCACGACCTCTAAAGAGACCTCATGGGTTGAACTTTCATCACCGATGATCGGCAGTTCGATCAGGTCGTTGTTAGGTGAATGTAGAGAACCATACTCCATCTTGACACTGTCTGCTACGTTTAACGGTGTGTGCAGTGCCATAGAGAGGTCATTAGTAATATGGTTGGATCCAACACCAAGGAAGTCGTTAAAACGGATAGCATTACCGACATGGATAACAATATTACTTGTGCTTCCGCCCATATCGACCACACCGACACCGAGCTCTTTTTCATCGTCGGTCAAGACGGCAATAGAAGAGGCGTAACCGCTCAATACAACATTCTCAACTTCAACACCGGCTGCACGAACAGCTTTGCGAAGGTTGTGGAAGTTTGACTTCAGTGTGGTGATGATATGTGTTTCAACTTCAAGACGAGAAGCGTTCATTCCGAGTGGATCTTCAATATAGTCCTGGTCATCAACCTTGAAGTTAAATGGCAATGTATGAAGGATCTCATACTCATTTGGGATATTGGCATTATAAAGAGAGGTGCGCATAACACGCTCGATCTCTTTAAGCGAGATCTCTTTGTTAGGGATGTTGACAATACCGCTAGAGATCAAACTTTTAGTGTAGGCACCCGAAATACTTACGGTTGCTTTTTTGATCTCTACACCAGCAACACGCTTTGCATCTGAAAGGGCATTTTTAATCGATTTTGAGGCTAACTCTATGTTCGTGATACTGCCTTTTTTAAGGCCTTGAGTTTTAGCAATTCCGGCACCTGTGATCTGTATATTGTTCTCAGAATCAATATTGGCGATAATCGCACAGATCTTGGTGGAACCGATGTCAATTGCTAAAACTGGTCTGCTCACGTTAGTTGCCTCCTACATAAGATTCGATTGTAAACTTTGTCTCGAGCATCTTGATCAATGCTGCATCGAAGAGAGACGCTTTAAGACGCGCCACTTCTATTGCGGTTGAAGCAGATGCACTGTCTATCAACTTCTGATCAGCGATATTGAACAGTACGATCTTGTTTTCACTCAATGCAACTAAACCACGTTTCTGTGATGAAGCAAATAGTTTAGAGACAAATAGTTTTGTCTCCTCTTCACTTAGACCGTCAAGAGGAGTACTCTGAGTGGATGTGATAAAGTCGCTCTCAGTACCTTTAAAGCTAGCAAGTGAACTGTTTGCCAACGCTTGAAGCTTTTGAGCACCTTCTTGTGCCGTATACTCAGTCAGTACAGAACTCTTAGCTTCATCAAACGACTTCGCCGTTGCAGGGTTCATCTGCTGAAGCTTGATAGTGACATATTTGTCGCCAACTTTACGAGGCTTGATAAATGGACTAGTGATGTTCAAGGCAGTGATCTCAGCAAAGATCTCAGTAGTGAACGGGTGGTTAGCTTCATCGACAGTCATCGTCTCTACAGCAGTTGCAGTGTCTAGTTTCTCTTTTTTGAATGCGATATAACCACGAAGTGCTTGTTTGTTGGTTGCTTTCTCATCTAAGGCAGCGATAACCAACTCTTTAGCAGCATCAAGTTCCAAGATCTTGCCTTCAGCGTCTGTAAAGTCACTACGGTTTGCTTTATAATGCTCTTGGACAGCTGTTTCATCTGCATCTGCAGAGATCTTCTCTTGTGTTAGAACCTGAAGTGTAAATGACGGGTTGTTCATGTAGTTCTGCTGACGTGCTTCCCAAAATGCTTTAAGTGCTTCGTCTGAAGAGTCAAGTGTGATGTCATTAGCATCAAGGACTTTATATTCGATCTTGTCAGCGATACTGTTTGCCGTTGTAAAGATCTTCTCTTCAAGTGGCAGTGTCTCACTCTGAAAAAGTGAAAGTACTTTTTGGATAAGGATCGAGTTACGAAGATCACCTTCATAATCAGCAACGCTGAGATTGTTTTGTTTCAGTGCTTTGACATAGATCTCTTTTGAGAACTTGCCATTTTCAAAAAACATCTCTTGAGAAGTGATGACTTTTGAAAGTTCACCTGAAGAGACCTCCATGTTATAGCTGTTAGCAAGATTTAAAATAAGTGTCTGCTCAACGACCTGACGCATCGCTTGCTGTTTTAAACCAAAACTCTCAGCCTGCTTTTCGTCGAAGTTTCCTTGGAAAGCTTGGTTGTATTGTCCATAAAGACGGCTATAAGCCTGCTGCCATTCGCGCTGGCTGATAGAGATGTCGCCTACTTTAGCGACGGCTCCGGCTTTATCGCCGTAGCTGTACTGTCCCCAACCGACAAAACCGGCGCCGACAAAAGCGATAGTTGAGATCCAGATGGTGATTACTAGGTATTTTCGGTGTCTTTGCATCCAAGTGATCATTGTGATGTTACCCTTAATATATCAATTGGTTATATTTTATGTTTTTTAATATTAAACTAGGCTAAAAGTTCCCTAATTTAGGTAGATTGTCGCATTATTTGCAAATGTATATTTCGCTATGATTAGATTACTAAAATGATTGAAGGGTAAATGATGAATAATGAGACAATAGCCAATCGAGATCTTGATGTGATCTGGCATCCTTGCACCCAGATGAAAGACCATGAGTTTCTACCGATGATCCCTATCAAAAAGGGTAAAGGTGTCTACTTAGAGGACTTTGAAGGCAACAATTACATCGATGCTAT
>JAUVKK010000268.1 GCA_030596305.1 Helicobacteraceae bacterium
AAGGAAAATAGATAACTGCTTTAAAGTTTATCTTTCACCTGCTGATTCGTCTTATCGCTGTATTTGCTGTTATTGGGATTATAGTGTTTTTACTCTGGGCGCTGCTTTATTGGCTGCTGGTCTAATATAGGGCACCTCTAAAAGAGTCTACTTCTTTTTAAAGCGGTATGCCATTGCTTCTAAATATTCACGCAGCTTTGGTTGAATGTCCCCTTGAAATTCTAAAAATTCTTCACTGATCGTGCCACCGCAACCCAGCTTCTTTTTCAATGTTTTCAAAAGAGCCTTTGCATCCTCTTTCTCCAGTAAAAAAGGGCCGACCAAGGTCACTGTCTTGCCACGGCGTTTCTCTTTATGAAAGACAAGTTGATGTTTTGACGGTTCCAGTATCTCTGAAAAGGTACTTTTACGTTTTTCGGTGACAACATTCCAGTCACTCTCATCAAAGTCAGCACCGATCTGAAGATCAAGCTTTTTACCACGACTCATATTGATTCACCCACAAACTCAAATCGCGGCATACAGAGCCCATCAATGTTAACACTTTCAGTAAACATTTTCAGCGGACGGACCCATAGACCTCTTTCTCCATAAAGAGCACGGTAAAGTACCATCTCTTCTTCAGTCTCAGAGTGGTGTACAATGTCTATTACTTCGTACTGATTGCCTTTATAGTGTTGATAGAGTCCTGGTTTTATTGTTTTCTCTGCCATATGTTCTATCTTACCAACATTAACACTATTAAAGCGCTCGTTTTACTTTCTGCACCAAAGCACTGACACCAGGTGCATCAAGCTCACCTTTTTGAGCCATCATCATAATAGGGTTTTTGCAGTAGACATCATTGTCATAGACAATAACGATCACCTCATCGCCCTCTTGTAAAAATGTCTTCTCACCGAACGGTGTATAACGTGTTGCACCGATACTGATGACAACTTTTTCAGGGTAACCAGCTTTTTCGATGTACTCTATAAGCGGCTCAAGCGGACCGTAATCGACTTGACTATTGATCTGCTTGGTCATCCAGTCGATCAGTTTCTGATAAAAGAAGCTATAACTGCTCAATTCAACATCTTCACCGTAACGCATCATCATCTCATTGTTACGGACAAAGCTGCAGATACGCCAGTGGTCCAGCATACTGCCCTCTTCAAACTTATCGATATCGATCAGTGTTGAACTTAGACCTTTACTTGCAGGACCCCAGTTCTTCTTCTCAGAGATCTTTTTTGCACCCTCTTTACGAATCGAACAGTCGTTATACGCACCAAACTGTTTTGGTGTAATTGTTGTTACTTTTCCATCTGCATACGTGATATCACAAACGAGACCAACTTCCGGCTCAGCTTGAACATTCACATCACCCTCTGGCAAAATGATCGTGTCGTCAGAAAGTGGATAGACACCCAGTTGATTGTCAAAGCCCGGGATATAAAAAGGGAACATCCCCTTCGGCCCGTTTGGATCTTCTGTGATGACATCTTTAAAGTCTTCAAGCTCGCCGGCCTGCTCAAGATGCAGGGCAAAATTACCTGCAATACCTAGACCTAGATAGCTTTTATACTTGTCCATTTGCTTTTGCCTCAACAAACTCTTCGTATGTTCCTTTGAAGTCTATGTAGCTTCCATCAGCATGAAGTTCGATCACACGTGTAGCGAAAGCGTCCAGTAACTCACGGTCATGAGAGACACAGATAACGTTTCCTGTAAAGTTGTAAAGTGCTTCTCCCAGTGCAACGATCGCCTCAAGATCAAGGTGGTTAGAAGGCTCATCGAGAACGAGGAAATTACCATTTTCAAGCATCATTCTAGAGAGAATCATACGGTGTTTTTCACCACCAGAGATCTTCTCAACAGATTTTTCCTGCTGCTCACCGTTGAAAAGCATACGTCCAAGACAGTTACGGATCTCTGAAACGTCACCTTTAGGATCAAAACCACGTAACCAGTCATAAAGTGTTCCATCACCTGAGATCGTGTCAGCTGCATCTTG
>JAUVKK010000130.1 GCA_030596305.1 Helicobacteraceae bacterium
TCAAGAGACTGGTCTGCATTCAGACGAGGATCACAGTGTGTATGGTAACGTGATGATAGGTCTTCATCAGTGACCGTAAACGATCCACCAACACACTCGGTGACATCTTTTCCTGTCATCTCAAGGTGAACACCACCTGCATGTGTACCTTCTGCTTTATGTACCTGGAAGAACTGTTTCATCTCAGAAAGAATGTCATCAACCGGACGTGTTTTGTAGTTAGTACTCGACTTAATAGTATTACCGTGCATCGGATCACATGACCAAACAACATTTTGTCCCTCTTTTTCAACTGCACGAATAAGTGCCGGTAGATGGTCACCTACTTTGTCTGCACCCATACGAACAATAACGTTCAGACGGCCCGCTTCATTTTTAGGATTAAGCGTGTTGATCAGTTTGACTAGATCTTCTGTCTCCATAGTAGGACCGGCTTTAATCCCGATAGGATTGTTAATACCACGCATAAATTCGATGTGTGCACCGTCTAGTTGACGTGTACGGTCACCGATCCATAACATATGAGCAGAAACATCATACCAGTCACCTGTTAGAGAGTCTTGACGTGTAAACGCCTCTTCATATGGAAGAAGAAGTGCTTCGTGTGATGTGTAGAAGTCTGTTTCACGAAGCGTACGGAATGTAGATGAGTTAACACCACACGCATCCATAAATTCCAGAGACTGAGAGATCTGCTCTGCAAGTGTTTCATACTTAGAAGCGATCTTGCTCTGGTGAGCAAAATCAAGGTTCCACTTATGGACTTGGTGAAGATCAGCCATACCGCCTGTTGCAAATGCACGTAGAAGGTTTAGTGTCGCTGTTGACTGATGGTATGCTTCGACCATACGTTGAGGGTCAGGAATACGCGCTGCTTCAGTAAACTCAACACTGTTGATGATGTCACCACGGTAACTTGGCAGTGTTACACCATCGATCGTCTCATTGTCTGATGAACGTGGCTTAGCAAACTGTCCGCCCATACGCCCTACTTTAACAACCGGAAGACCGCCTGCAAATGTCATAACAACAGCCATCTGCATCATCGCTTTAAATGTATCGCGAATATTATCTGCATGAAACTCAGAAAAGCTCTCAGCACAATCGCCGCCCTGTAGTAAAAATGCTTTACCGTTAGCAACATTGCCCAACTGTTTTTTAAGACTGCGTGCTTCACCGGCAAATACTAGTGGCGGGTAAGAGCTCAGCTCTTGTTCAACGCGTTTTAACGCTTCCATGTCTGGATACGTTGGTTGTTGTAAAATTGGTTTCTCTCTCCAGCTAGACGGTGTCCAAATACTCATAATCAAACCTTGTGTATATAGTTATAACGCACACTGAAGTACGCTCTGAATTTTAAAAGATTTATATTACACAAAAATTGCTAAATAACCTCTGATTTACGTACACTAATCTGTTTTTATGGTTTGATAAACAGTCTCATTATCTCTTTTACAGTTTTGGGCGATATAATACGCGTTAAATTTAACTTGTAAAGACGTGTACATGGAACTTAACTATTTCGATCTTGTCGTCGGTATAATCATCTTGCTTCTTGGTCTAAAAGGGATCATCAACGGCTTTTTCAAAGAGCTCTTTGGACTGATAGGAATTATCGGCGGTATCTTTGTTGCATCACGTTTAGGTGACAGTGTCGGTGGACTTGTCAGCGACACCATCTTTAAGTTCGAATCAACTGCTGCGATCAGTTTTGTAGGTTTTGTAACCACCTTGATCATCTTCTGGGCGGGAATGATAATTTTAGGCATGCTCTTTACCAAGCTCGTGAAAGTAAGTGGTCTTGGTCCGGTAGACAAGATCTTCGGCTTTATTGTAGGGAGCGGTAAGTTCTTTCTTATCGGTGCGGTCATCGCATATGCGATCTACAATATCCAGGCGATCCGTGTAAACCTTCAACCTATGATGAAAAATAGTTTTCTCTTCCCTGTTCTTGTTGAAGCTGGAAGCATTATCATGCACATTGACCCGGCAGAAGTCAGTGACGATATTAATAAGAGCATTGATGAAGGTGTCAAGGCAGCACAAGAGCAGATCAATGATGTCAAAGATACTGTTACCGAGAAAGTAGATGAGACACTGGACGAAAGCGCTGAAAAGATCAAAGAAAGTGTTAAAAAGCACATCGAAGACAACATCACTAAGGGAGAATAGACATGTCTACATCATTTACAGAACGCACAATAGAGTACGACAAACTTCTAGCAGACTTCAAAGCCCTTCTTAAAGAGAAGGCACTTAAGTTCACTAACCAGCGTGAAAAGATCCTCGAGACGCTTTACTACTCGCAAGAGCACCTTACACCAGAGGCTTTGCATCAGCTGATCAAAGAGAAATACCCTGAACTTAACGCAGGGATCGCGACGATCTACAGAACTCTTTCTATGTTAGAAGATAACAACATCGTCTCTTCGCTCTCTTTTGGTGCACAGGGCAAAAAGTACGAACTTGGTGCAAAAGATCACCACGATCATATGATCTGTACCAAATGTGGCGAGATCACTGAGTTTGTTGATGATGTCATCGAAGACCAGCAACATAAAATTGCCGAGAAGTTCGGTTTTAAGATGCAAGACCATTCTATGCAGATCTACGGTATCTGTAAAAAATGCCAAGATAACTAGAGACTTTCAGAGGAGAACTCGTTGAACTTAGAAAACAAATATATACAACAGCGTATAGAAAAAGCCAACACACTGCGTGAACATGGCATAAACCCTTACGATAATGACGTAAAACGTAACACGACCATCGGCCAATACATCGATGTTAACAGTGATATCGTTTCTACAGAAGATAAACGTGATGAAAAACGCAACTTCACTGTTGCCGGTCGCATCAAGTTCTTTCGTATCATGGGAAAGGCAAGCTTTCTTAAGATAGAAGATGAAAGCGGTATGCTTCAGATCTATGTCACTCGTGACAATCTTCCAGAAGGTTTTTACAACGATATCTTCAAAAAGACTTTTGAAGTCGGTGACATCATCGAAGTTAGCGGATTTCCTTTTGTGACGAACAAAGGCGAACTTTCTCTTCATGTCGGAACAATTAAGATCTTGACTAAGTCTGTCTCTCCTCTTCCGGAAAAGTTTCACGGTATCACAGACAAAGAGCTTCGCTACCGCCAACGCTACCTTGATCTTATTATGAATGCGGACGTTAGACGTACGTTCCACATACGTTCAAAAGTGATCTCTCTAACACGGCGCTTCTTTGAAGACAAAGGCTTTTTAGAAGTCGAAACACCAATGATGCACCCTATCGCCGGTGGTGCAAATGCCAAGCCGTTTGTGACGCACCACAATGCCCTCAGCATCGACCGTTACCTTCGTATCGCACCAGAGCTTTACCTAAAGCGTCTTATCGTTGGTGGTTTTGAAGCAGTCTTTGAGATCAACCGTAACTTTAGAAATGAGGGAATGGATGCGACACACAATCCAGAGTTCACCTCTATTGAGTTCTATTGGGCTTATAAGACCTATAAAGATCTAATCGCGATCACTAAAGAGTATTTTGCATACCTTTTCGAGCACCTGAATCTGCCGACAGTCCTTCCATATGGTGAGATCGAAGTTGATTACAGTCAGTTTACGGAGGTCCCGCTAATCGAGTCTCTAACGACTATCGGTGGTGTACCTGCTGATGTTACGACTGACAAAGAGAAGATCATCGCTTATCTTAAAGAGCGACATGTTGATGTCAATGTTGCCATGAACCTTGGTCAACTGCAAGGTGAGCTTTTTGACGAGTATGTTGAGGAGAAACTGATCAATCCTACGTTTATAACGATGTACCCTGTCGAGATCTCTCCATTGGCACGCCGTAATGACGAAAACCCTGAACTGACTGACCGTTTTGAGCTGTTTATCGCAGGTCGTGAGATCGCTAATGCCTTCTCTGAGCTTAATGATCCACTTGATCAACTGGCACGTTTTGAA
>JAUVKK010000275.1 GCA_030596305.1 Helicobacteraceae bacterium
AAACGGAACACTTTTTGAAGCACGTATCAAAGGTCAAAAGATTGAGCGTAAGTTGTATATTGCTTATGGTAAAGATCGTAAACACGATGCGTTTGTAGACAACGTAGTAAACTATCTACTAACCCTAAAAGTAGCAAAACCCTAACTAAAAGTTTCAGCTTCGGCGCATCTTGCACTGGAGTTCACCTCTCAACGCACAGCAGTGCGTCTTCGGATTCACGTCCAGCACAACCTACACCAACTCTGAAACTTTTACCTACCAACTTATTTATGATACTTTTTGCTATCTCTTTCAAGTACTTTTCTACAATATGTTAAAATATCCCTAATTAAATATAAAGAACCAGTATGAAAACAACAATTACATTTATCGGTAACGGCAATATGGCACTCTCTATTGCGCAAGGTTTGAAAGATGACTACAGTATTGAAGTGGTTGGTCGCAGTATGACGAAACTTGATGCCTTTGAAGAAGCGCTTGGATGCAGCGTCAAGAAGTTGATGTTAAATACATTTGATATTCAAGGCAAAAGTATTATGTTGTGTGTGAAACCTCACAATGTTCAAGAGGTAGGATCGCAGTTGGTAGGCGAGGCCAAAGTTGTCTACTCGGTACTTGCCGGAACAACGCTTGAAACACTCTCGTCACATATCAAAACACAAGCAGTGGTCCGTGCTATGCCAAACCTTGCTGCAACAGTTAAAAAATCGATGACAACACTGACAGGTGATCCTGCTTATCAAAAAGAGGCAGAGACACTGTTTGGAGCTATCGGTCCGGTTAGATGGTTGGGTTCTGAAAAAGAGATCGATATTGCTACGGCACTTGCAGGTTCAGGTCCTGCATACTTGGCGTTGATGGCTGAAGCTTTAGCAGACGGTGCTGTAAAACAAGGGTTGAAACGTGATGATGCTATGGCCATTATGCGTGGACTCTTCGGCGGCTTTGGAGAGCTTATTCAAGAGGTT
The DNA here is from genome assembly GCA_030596305.1 of Helicobacteraceae bacterium. Taxonomy (GTDB): domain Bacteria; phylum Campylobacterota; class Campylobacteria; order Campylobacterales; family Sulfurimonadaceae; genus Sulfonitrofixus. The sequence goes on from JAUVKK010000275.1 coordinate 970, forward strand.
CATCCGGCACTGTTAAAAGATGGTGTTATGAGTCCTGGAGGGACAACAGCAGCAGGGTATGGTGCCTTAGAAGACGGTAACGTAAGAGCTGCCTGTATAGATGCGGTAGAGAGAGCTTATAAAAAGGCGGTAGACCTTTCATAGCATATAGAGAGAACTTTTATCTTCTCTCAGTAGCGTCAAGCGGGCAGCTTCTTAGTCCAAAGATCGCATACATAGGACACCACTTCATTAAGCCTGTTATTGTTAAAATCCCTCCAACAAAAGCAAGCGCTAATCCATAAACATTACTCATTGCGAATGCCATATATACACCCACTGCAATACTTCCCAAGCCAACTATAAACCGAGCGATTATGTCTAATCTTCCAAGATTGATATTCATCTGATTTCCTTTTAATTGATACAGAAACTATACCTATAATAAAAAGTAATGTCTGTGACTTTGTCACATAGAGCAGAATTTGTAGTAAACCTTTAAGTCAAAGAGCTGTTTTCAAAGCAATGTTTTTTAATAAAGTCGACGTTATGTGAAGTGGAGTAATATTAATTGTCATAATAAGGAGATGGTATGAAAGTTGCAATCGTAATGCTTACTCTATTATTGAGTCTATCTGCTCAAGCGAAAGAGAGTGAAGAACTTAAAACCGTAATGAAATCTTTTGCATCAGCCATGGTACTTATTCAACATGGGATTTTGTATAACAATATAGATGAGATGACTGAAGGTGCAAAGCTGTTAAAAGAGAACGATGATAAACTGCTTCAAGGACATGGTGAGGCGCTGATGAGACATATGCCGGAAAACCCGGAGTTTGCCAAAAACTATGCTGAACGAGCAGGAGAGAAGATCATGACCTACGCCGACAGCTTGGATGAGCAGATAAGAAACGAGACAAAGTCCTATAG
>JAUVKK010000088.1 GCA_030596305.1 Helicobacteraceae bacterium
AAAAGAGATCGCGGTCGATGTTGAACTTGAAGACGGTAAGATCTTTACTATCGGTGCGATGGCCAAAGGTGCCGGGATGATAAACCCTGCAATGGCAACGATGCTCTGTTACATCACAACGGATGCACAGATAAACTACATCACGATGCAGGAGATCTTGGAACGTGTCAATGCAAAGACTTTCAATGCAGCGAGTGTTGATGGTGACACATCAACAAACGACACGGTCTTTTTGATGTCTAATGCACGTGCGGTCTGTCACGATGATGACGCTTTTGAAGAGGCACTGTTTATTGTGATGGACTTTTTGGCAAAAGAGTTGGTCCGTGACGGTGAAGGAGCGACTAAACTCGTTACCTATCACGTCACAGGAGCCTATAGTAACATGGAAGCAGAGAAGGTGGCCAAGACCCTCTCCAACTCACTTCTGATCAAGACAGCACTTTTTGGTGAAGACCCTAACTGGGGTCGTATTGCGATGTCTGTCGGTGCCAGCGGAGCTGTTTGTGATGAAGAGAAGCTGAGTATTGCTTATGAAGATGTTGTTCTCTTTAAACAGGGTGAGAATCTTTTTAATGATGAGATCGAAGTTTTGGCTTCTGAGATCATGAAGCGTGATGCGTTTACTATCAATGTCGACCTTGGTGTCGGCGGGGGAACCTTTAGAGCGTATGGCTGTGACCTAGGAAACGAATACATCAAAATAAACGCCGACTACCGAACATAAGACGCATCTTTAGTGCATCTTGCACTGGAGTTCTCCTCTCAACGCACAGCAGTGCGCCTTCGGATTCACATCCAGCACAATCTACACCAAATCTGAGCCTTATGCGAGTTCAAATAAATCTAAAACTTTTACCAAGTTTATTTGTTCCGTCATTCCTGTGAAGACAGGAATCTACGAGTTTATGTTTCTTGTTAGTTCAAACTTTTCTAAGATGAGCTACGCCATCTTTTCCTATTTCCTATTTCCTATTTCCTATTTCCTATTTCCTATTTCCTATTTCCTATTCACCCATCTTTGGAAGATGCCACTGCTGTTTATAGGCTACAAGGCGTAGCAATACTGTTAGAAAGGCAACTATCATAATAGCTAGATCTGTCATTAGGTTTAGGAAGTTTAATGCAGTGAGCATCAGTGCTACGATCAGAGCGATAGAGCCGTAGAAGTCGCTTACCAGTACGGCGGGGACTTTGTTGATCATGATGTCACGTGTTACCCCGCCTCCGACAGCGGTTAAGAAACTCAAGATGATGACGCCAAAAACATTGTATTCTGCATTGATAGCCAAGAGAGCACCTGTGATACTAAAGGCGACTAGACCGACGGTATCGCTGACCACAAAGAGCCATTTGTGCTCGATCTTATCTGAACGTAGTGATTGAAAGGCAAAGGCTATTAGGATGACGATGATAAGTGTTGTCGCAGGGTAGTACTCGCTAAAAGCAAAGGGGGTACGGTGAAGCAGGGCGTCACGCAGGATACCACCGCCAAGGGCAGTAAGGGATGCTGCGATAACAATACCCAAAAGATCGAGTCTGTTGCGTACACCAACGAGAAAACCGCTCAGACTAAAGGCGATGATACCAATGATGTCTGTGAGTAAGAAGATATCCATGGCTTAGATGTCTACGTAATCTTTTTTAAATTCTACGTAACGTGCGGCAGAAGCATAAAGCTCTTTGACTTCATCATCGTTCAGTTCACGTACGACCTTTGCGGGGCTTCCCATAATAAGTGAACGCGGTGGAAAGACCTTGTTTTTTGTCACTAACGAGCCGGCACCGACGATAGACTCTTTTCCGATGACAGCACCGTCTAAAATAGTAGCACTCATACCGATAAGGCAGGCATCCTCGATAGTACAGCCATGCATCATGACACGGTGGCCAATGGTCACATCAGAGCCGATGATGGTTGGATTACCATCGCTCATGTCCTCTTTTTTGTGGTGGGTGACATGGATCATGCTCAGGTCTTGGATGTTGGTGCGATCACCGATGGTGATATAGTGAACATCGCCGCGAACCACGCAGCCAAACCAGATAGAACACTCTTCTCCCATCGTAATATTGCCGACAACATCAGAAGAGGGTGCGACCCAGCTGTTGGCACCAAGTTGTGGCGTCCACTGTTTGAATGTATAGACCATGCTGTTTAGCTCTCTTTTAAAAGTCGTGTTGCCAGGTTTTGAACATAGTTAGGCGTCTCTTTTTTGAGTGACTTATAGACTTTGTTAGTGTGGCTCTCAAACAGCTTTTGGTTGTTGATGATCTTACTTCTCTCATTTTTGACTTTATGATAGCTGCCGTCACTTTGAAGTTCATGGGAAAGTACATTGTCTGAGACCTGAAGCTGAAGCATGTTGAAAAGTTTTTCAGCACTCTCTTGATCTTCGATACCGGTTAAAAGTTCAATGCGGCGAACAAGGTTACGCGGCATCCAGTCGGCACTGGAGATAAAGAGCTGCGGTGTTGTATGTTTAAAGTAGAAGACACGGGCATGTTCTAGATACTTACCGATGACAGAGATAACACGGATGTTTTCACTGACGCCCTCAATACCTGGTTTTAGAGCACAGATACCACGAACAATGAGCTCGACCTTGACACCGGCTTGCGATGCTTTGTAGAGACCACGGATAACATCTTCATCTACCAGTGAGTTGACCTTGGCGATGATGTGACCCTCACTACCCTTTTTTGCTTCGTTCTGGATCATAGAGAGTATTTTAGGTTTGATCTGTGTTGGTGACATATAGAGCTTGTTCAGTTTCCCTTTTTTACTGAATCCGGTCAAAAAGTGGAAGAAACGTGTCAAGTCGTTAGTGATCTCTTCGTTACACGTCATGTAGGAGGTGTCCGTATAGATCTTGGCTGTTTGCGGATTGTAGTTACCGGTAGCAAGATGGGCATACTGTTTAAGTTTTCCATCAACACGTCGGGTGATCAGTGTTGCCTTGGCATGGACTTTAAATCCAGGTATACCGTAGATGACATGGGCACCGGCATTTTCCAATGCTTTTGCCCAGATGAGGTTGTTCTCCTCATCAAAACGTGCTTTTAGTTCGACCATTGTCGTGACCTGTTTTCCCATTTCAGCGGCTTGCATCAGCGCCTGAACGATAGGTGAATTGGTACCAGAACGGTAGAGTGTCATCTTGATGGAGACGACATCAGGATCTTTCGCTGCTGACTGGATCAGTTTGACAACGGGCTCAAAACTCTCATAAGGGTGATACATCAAAGCATCTTTTTTATCAAGAATATTGAAGATATTCTCAGTGGTATCAAAGGGCGGCAGCTGACGTGGGTTAAAGGGAGTTGCCGTTAGGTGTGCAAAGTTTTTGTTACCAACTATCTGCCAGAGACTGCCAAGGTTCAAGATGCTTGAGAAACGATAGATGTCATCTTTAAAGACATTGGTGTGGCGGTTGAAAAAGTTAAGGAGGTCAGGGCTTGTCTCTTGACCAAGTTCAAGACGGACCAATTCCCCTTTTTTACGAAGACGAAGTCCCTCTTCAAGGATCTCCATAAAGTCGTCAGCTTCCTCTTCCTCTATAGTAATATCAGCATTACGTGTTACGCGAAACGTTATAGAGTTTTGCAGTTTATAACCTGGGAAAAGTTCACTGACATGTTCAGCAACAACACTTTCGATAGGGATATAGCAACCATCTTCAAGCTCAATAAAACGAGGTAGAACACGGGGAATACGGACCATTCCATTGCGTTCTATTGACTCATTGTCGAGGTCCTGAAGTTTAACAACAAGTCCGAAACTGAGGTTGTTCAGGTGTGGAAAAGGGTGGGTTGCATCCACAGCGATAGGAACGATAACTGGGTAGATCTGTTCTGTGAAATAACGGTTTAGTTGGTACTTTTGCTGCTGGTTTACCTCGTCATACGACTTAACGGAGATGCCCTCTTTCTCAAGTTTTTTAAAGATCTCAGCAAGCGTATATTCAACGACTTGCAGCTCTTGATGCAGGTACTTTCTGATCTCACGAAGCTGTTGAAGAGGAGTGAGACGATCAGCACCTGAGACCATAACACCGGCGGTGAATAACTTTTTAAGACCGGCAACACGGATCATATAGAACTCATCAAGATTGGTACCGTAGATCGCCAGGAACTTTAGACGTTCAAGCAGGGGTTGAGTCTCATCTTGTGCCTGTTTCAGAACACGGGTGTTAAATTGCAGCCATGAAAGTTCACGGTTGTTATAGAGTTTTGGGTCTTTCAGATTGATCATATAGTGCTCATATATTAGTTTTGATGATTATACCATAATGGGGTTCAGCGGCTATTTTAGCTGACTATCCTTTTCAGTGTTGAATACAAGTTGAGTAGATAGGGGATAAACGTTCATAACAGAAACAGGAGGAGTGATCGATACCTCTGAGAATGTCAGGTTGTCAGAGGTATCAACAAGAACGATCTAACGGCCTTTACCCTTACCGCCACCTCCTTTACCTTTTCCGCCACCTTCTCCTTTAGAACCTTTATATTGATATTTGTATTGATGTTTTTTTCCTTGACTGTTTGTACTGCTATCTTTTTGTTGCGTCATTGTCTTCTGTTGTAGCTGTAATTGCGTTGATGTTTGATCTGCACCGTGAGCGCTGATCGTTAGAAGTAGTCCTGCAGAGAGTGTAAGTAAAAATCTGTTCATCTTTAATCCTTTTGTCTTGTGTAAATGACCTATATTGTAACAGTGCAGTGTTAGCAGAGTGTGAGTAGAGAGCGCTTTAATCGAAAATGTGTCAGGAGAGTTTTTCGATGAAAAACCTATAGTCTAGGCTGTGAGGTGTTTTATTAATCTTTGCTTTGTATACTTTTGCATTATAAAGGAACTGATAATGACAATTATGCAGATTATTTTACTAGGTGCATCCGCTTTCTTTGCGTTCAAGATCTATGAACATATGCAGGGATTACAAGATAGCGATGGCAGCGAAAATATGAATGAACAGATTGAAGAGCAGGTTAATATCGATGCACTTGTGGAAGAAGCAGACAAAGCCTACGATGCCGGCCGTCTGCTCGAAGCAAGAGAGCTGTTGCAAAAGGCACATGAGCACGACAGCAGTATTCCTGAACTTGCTAACCGTTTAGGTTTTGTCTTGAGTGCGATGGGCAATCACGATGAGGCGCTAAAGCTATATAACCACTCTCTTTCACTGCAAGAAGAAGATGTGACACACCT
>JAUVKK010000071.1 GCA_030596305.1 Helicobacteraceae bacterium
GCAAGACCGGCAATAGGTCCGATGCCTTTGATCGAAGTGATATTCTCAAAGGCGTGTTGATATTTAGGATTGGATCGAATAAAGTCCAACATCTGCTGAATGATCTCTTCTTCTTCCTTTTTAAATGCCTTGATCTTAGATTGAAGACGCTTTATGACAAAAGGATCTTCTTGATGGAGTACAACTGCTTCAAGGTAGTTATTAAGTGCTGTTCGGTCCTTGATAATACGGCGAAGGTATTTGTAGAGAGACTGCAGTTTATGGGCATCTTCATCAATATGAGGGATCTCTATTTGATGCTCTTTGGCGATAGCACCCATCTGGTATAAAAGTCTTGCATCGATCTTATCACTTTTGTTGCGATGATCCAGGGTCTTTGCAAAAGCAGAACTCTGAGATGGCTTGACCTTGAAACAGCGTATAGAGTGATCCATACTGAAGCGATCTAAAAAGGTAGAGTAGCTTCCAGTAGGCTCATAGACAAAGACAAGATCTTGGAACTCCTCTTTGTACTGTTTTTTGAGTTTCGCATAAAGCTGTTTGATCGCTTTAGGACTGTTCTCTATCTCCAGATCAATATTTCGCTTTGGGATATACACTTGCAGTGTTGCTTTAGCAACATCGATTCCGATATACTTGTTCATAAGAACCTCCAATGTTTTTGGCAGAGTTCGTTAGAGCAAATAGATATTTGCTTAATCTTGCAGCTAAACCTAACCTATACTCGTCAATACAGTCTAGAGATAAAACTCTGACTTCGTTTCCACTCAGGATTTGGGTTTAGCTATTTAACTTTTTCTCAAACTCATCTTTCGATGGTCTAGTAGAACCTCAATATGCTAAACCTAACTCTCTCTACCATCTGATAATTGTAGCTACCTGAGTGGTTAGTTTGATTATACGAGTAGAGCCTATCACTATTCAATACGGTAGGAAGCTTAAAATGTCAAAGCGTCTCTCTTTCAATAAAGTCTACACCGTCGGTATATCTACATTGATTCTGTTTCCGAAGCTATACAGGCCTTATGCAGAGTGGAACTAAATTCCACATCGTAAAAAGTTTGGCCAATCACAATTTGAAAGTAGAGGTGATAAATGCTCTAGACAAAGTTGAATAAGGACTATTTTAAAATTTCCATATCACTTGTGTAAACTTTTGATGTACACAAATTGAGTTATAATCTCAAGATGAAAACCACTTATCAAATACTATTAGTTTCACTTTTTTTGAGTACATCGCTTTTTGCGTCTGCTGCTAGACAAGCGGTAGTCTTGGCAAACGATGCTTATCTTCCTCCTGCACAGTTTATTGAAAAATATCAATCTTCTGACTATGAGCTTATTGCTGATAAAGCCTTGAGTATAAACTACTATATCTTTCGACAAAAAAATCAGCTCATCGTTGTCTTTGAGGGAACAAATGACCTGCGCAGTCTTCAGACAGACTTACAGGTGGGTGAGAGTTCATTTTTAAATCTGTTTGGGACACAGGTGCATAAAGGTTACTACACTGAGGCACAACTTGCTTACAAAAAAGTGGCACCGCTTGTGACAAAAGAGCAGCAGATCATTGTCACGGGGCATAGTCTTGGCGGGGCTGTGGCCCATCTATTAGCGGGCATACTCTACAAAGAGGGCTACAACGTGAGGCTCTTTACCTTTGGTGAACCGCCGGTGGGTAATGAGGATTTTGTGCACGCTGTAAAGGGTTTAGACCATCAGCGTTACACCCACATCTTTGACATGGTGCCGCTGCTTAAAAAAGAGTATGTTCAGAAATTGCAAGAGGCGCTGGGCTATGTGAACCAGCAGCTGCCTCAAAATGAGAGCATGCTTGAGTTAGTGGAGTCTATCAATGCCATTCCCTACACCTTTGTGCATCAGGGCGAGCATAGCTACCTCTACAACTCTCCATCACTGCCACCAGAGTATGAGACAAGTGCCTGGTATGAAAAAGTGCTCACACGGGCTTATCTGTATCACTCATCTGAAAATTATGTTGAGGGTGTTGAGTAGTTACTATTTATTTTTAGTATAAGTTTCGTCACTCCTGCCTTCACAGGAATGATGAAAACTAAATGTTATAGTGCAGTTGGACGGCTTATAACAGTCCCATATCAGCGAATTGCTGAGAGTTCATCTTTTCTCTGTCACCTGTTGGTGTGTAGATATAACCTTTTGTCGCATGACCATTCTCTACATTGATCTTGTATTTTAGGTTACCGTCCGGGTAGTACTCTTTGAGTGTACCATCGAGTTTACCCGCATCATTAAAGTAGAGCTTTGCTTTGAGATTACCATCTGGGTAGGTTATCTTTTTAGCACCTACATTGTGGTCATCAACAAAGGTAGATACTGATTTAACAGCACCATTGTCATAGTACTCTTTTTGTTTACCGTGAGCTTTTCCATTACGCATTGGGATCTCTGCTTTGAGACGTCCATTTTCATAAAAGCCATACGTTGTTCCATTGACTTTCCCGTTTCGGAAGTTGGTCTTTGTCTTTAACTTGCCACTTGGGTAGTAGGCTTTTGCCATACCGTTAAGCTTACCGTCTTTATAGGTACGTTCAAACTTTACTTTACCGTCTGGGTATAGTGACTCTTTTACTTCTGCACTCAAGGTGACAGTTGCCAACATTGCTGCGAGAGCAAGACTAAATTGTTTTTTCATTTTCTTTTCCTTTTTTTGAGTTGGAGATACATAGGGTATTATAACCCTAGCTCATCAGGCTCGACATGTGTTTTAATGCCTTCGCCTGGATGTGCATGAGGCAGGTTGTCTTCGCCTACCGGACAGATGGCCTCAATGTTGTCAATGAGGACAGGGACTAAAAAGAGCGAGACAACAGTTGCTGCAATAGAACCAAAGATCAAGGCAATACCAAGACCACCAAAGATCGGGTCAGTTGAGAGCAAGAGACTACCTAAGATGATCGCAACAGCGGTCATCAAGATAGGTTTAGCACGTGTTGCAGTAGAGATGGCAATAGCACGTCTCTTCTCAACACCTTTTACGATCAGTGCCTTAGAGAAGTCGATCAGAAGCAGTGAACTTCTTGCACTGATCCCCATCAAGGAGATAAATCCGATCAGTGAGGTCGAAGTCAAGAAGAAGTTTGTACCTACGGCAACGAGGGAGATGAGGTCAGTAATAAAGTGACCGACAATAACGCCGATGATAGAGAGAAAACTTGCTAACAAGATGACACCGCTCAGTGCAAATGATTTGTAGTAGACCACCATCAGCAGGAACATCAAGATCAGTGCAGCGATAAAAGCACCGCCAAGGTCGCGGAAAGTGTCGAGTGATACTTTCATCTCGCCATCCCAGCGTAACAGCATCTTCTTGCCTGTCTCTTTGTGCACTAGGTTAAGGTCAAACATATAGGTCGATGCCGGATTAGAATTAGTCACATTAAAGTCATTTGAGAGCTTCTCTATCAGCGCAGCTCTTGCATCAAGAAGCGGATAGAGTTGTGAGACCAGGTCACACTCAGAGGTGATGGTGACAACATTTTTAAGATCTTTTCTAAAAATGGTAGGGTTGGAAGGAACCTCTTTGACCTCAATGACCTCTTTGATAGGGATCATCATCCCTCTAGGGTTCATCAGTTTGAGACGTGACAGTTTCCAGTCAAGACCGCCTCTGGAGTTGTTACAGACTTTTCGGCTCTCATCATCCAAGCGGATAAAAATGGGGATTTGGTCTTGCTGTGTTTTAGAGTTTTTAACGGCAACAACCATTCCCTCAAAGGCAAGGTATAGAATGTTGTTTACTTGTTCAACACTTAGCCCGCTGCGGATAATCTTCTCCTTGTCCGGAATGATCTCATAGTGCGGGTAGATCTCATCTTGCATGATATCAATATCGACCAGACCTTCTGTCGCTTTTAGGACGTCAGAGACTTCTATGGCCGTTTTACGCATCAAGGCAGCATCTTTACCAAAAACATTAACAACGATAGTGGCCATTGTCGGTGGACCCCCAGGCATCTCGACAAACTTGATGGTTGCTCCAGCTGCTAACGGTTCACACGCTGCTTGGATCTCAGGACGAATACGGTGGACTATCATAGACGAAGGCTCGTCACGATGATGTTTGTCGGTAAGGTTGACCACGATCTCTGCCTGGTTTTTCATCCGTTTAAAGTCACTTCCCTTAACAAGACCGGCATAGTCCAGAGGTGCACCTTGTCCGAGGAAAACTTCCATGTCGTGCACATTTGGCTCTTTTTTAAAGTACTCTAAAATACAGCTGGTGACCTGTTCGGTCTCTTCCATGGAGCTGTTGGTCGCAGTGTCGACATAGACGCTGAAGGTGTTGGCACTTTTACCTGGGAGCATCTTAACCAAAACGATACCGGTAGGGATCATCATCACAGCGATAAAAAAAGCGGCGGTAATGTAGAGCTTGACGTTTCTCTTTTTCTTGGGATCATTGAGTATCCCATAGATCAGCTCTTCCATTAATGGGTCCCTTTTGCACGTTTGATCATCTTCTTAGCCAGGAAAGGGGTAAAGACATAGGCTACAAAGAGTGAGACAGCCAGAGCTACAGGTACATTGAGCGGAATAGGGGTCATAAACTGTCCCATCATTCCCCCGACAAAGGCCATCGGTATCATTGTCAAGATAATAGCAATAGTTGCGATGTTTGTTGAAGGACCGATCTCATCAGTGGCTTCGATGATGATCTCATCGAAGGTCTGATCTTCAGTCTCTTTGAGGTGCATACGTCGGTGGATGTTCTCAATAACAATAATGGCGTCATCAACGATCAGTCCCAGACTCAGCAAAAAGGCAAAGAGAGTAATACGGTTGATGGTCTGGTCTGTCATGTAGGCAATAAACAGCGTCATCGCCAGGATCATCGGTACTGCGATCGAGACGACCAGTGACTCACGCCATCCCAAAAATGGGATCAGGATAAGACCGATAATACCGATGGTAATGACCAGGTGATGGATAAGCTCACTTACCGCTTCGTTAGCTCTAATACCGTAGTTTCGAGTAACGATATAGGAGATACCCGCTGCATCTAAATGTTCACGGTTCTCCTCAAGCATCTCAGTGACATTATGTGCGATATGGACCGCATTGGTTCCCCTGAGTTTAGAGACCGTGAGTGTGACTTGGTTAATAGGGTCATCAAAGGTACTGTTGTCATCGCGCATTGCGAGTTGTGATCTTTGAAAGTGCTGGATGTCCCATCCAAACTCAACATCGGCAACATTTTTCAAGTAGATCGGTGAACCCATGTACTGTGCGACGATAAGGTTTTTAAGGTCATCAACATTGTCGATACCGTTTTTGACACCAAAGACAATAAGTGAACCTTCTGATGAAGGTGCTTGAATGTTTGGTGCATTGTTAGCGATGGCTTTGATAGACTGGGCTATCTGCCCTAGAGAGAGATGGTACCCAGAGAGTTTATCGAGGTCTACTTCAATATTGAATTGAGGACGGTGGATCCCTTTAAGAGTACTTTTGGAGACATTATCAATAGCATTAAGGTCCTGTTGTATGTCACGGACGAGACGGTATTGCTCAGGCGAAGTCTTTTCACTGCCGTCATTCTGATAAAAAGCGATGGTGACCACCGGAATGTCGATATCGATATCAAAGGGTTTGACCAGTGGCATCTGCATACCCTCTGGCATGGTGTCCATGTTCTGCAT
>JAUVKK010000199.1 GCA_030596305.1 Helicobacteraceae bacterium
AGTGTTGCCTGCACATTTTCGGCAGAGACCGCTCGATTGGTACGTAACACTTTCCCCAGCCATGGAAGGTTAAAGAGTTCTCTACCTGTACTTTTCGGTGCCTTTCTTTCAAAGTACTTATCTGCCAAAAGATCTGAAAGAAGATTCTTATCAATTTTTCCCTCTTTTGCCCACTGCCCGTCTCTATCAAAACCAAATGCTTTTTGCTTATGGACCCACAGATCCATCAAGACATTACCAGGTCCCGTGTCGAACCCTAAGAGTTCTTCCCCTAAGATAGATAGGTTTGCCATGCCACCTATGTTGAGTACGCCTACGCGTTTTTCCTCTTTGTTGAACAAGAACTGATGAAAGACAGGGGCGAAAGGGGCCCCTTCGCCGCCAAGTGCAATATCTTTTCCTCTAAAGTCACTGACAACATCGATACCTGTCCTTGCAGCAATGATATTGGCATCACCCAACTGCATAGAGAAAGGGTACTCTCCATTAGGGTTATGCCACAGCGTCTGCCCATGTGAACCGATTGCTTTGATACTTTTAGCAGCGATCTTCTCTTTTTCAAGCAGTGCATTGACAGCGTCAGCAAACAGCACACCTAAGCGTTGGTTCAACTCACCGACCTGTTGCAGTGTTGTTGTATCATTGATCATAAGGAGGATCTCCTCTTTCAGCACTGGATCAAATGGATAATCCAAACTGCTAATCAGTTTGCAGCGGTTAGCATCAACCGTACAGAGGGCAACATCAACACCGTCCATACTGGTGCCGGACATAATACCGATATAACGTTCCGTCAATCTAAGTGTTGGCTTTTTATTCATCAAGATCTCATTTCTTATATTTTATTGCACTCGCCGAAGGCGAACCTAACTGCATAATACCAAACGCTACCATCGTCCCTATGACGATCTGCCACGCAAAGCCAAGTTTATAATCGACCAGCATACCCAAAATATAGGGCTGTAGACAGAGTACCGTCATAAACCCACCAACAAGTGCAAACAGGACTGTCTTCTCACTACCGCGTTTCGTAAAGATAGCAGAGAAGTAGACACCAAGAAGTCCCGAATAAGCAAATGCCATGACACCCAGTGCAAAACTAAGCAGTGATACTTCGCTATAACGCTGCCAATAGTAGCTTAGCATAGCCATTGCTGCCAACAACACCGCAAACACAAGTACACCGACTCTTGCTGCTTTAACAAAATGGTACTCATTAACACGGCTTTGCTTCTGCTTCCAAGGCTTGTAAAGGTCTTCGATGGCAACAGAAGACATCGCACCAAGAACAGAGTTGGTACTTGAGAGGGCTGCAGCAATTGCCCCGACAGTCACCAAACCGCGAAGACCTTCAGGCATCTCATGCAAGATGTAATACATCAAGATAGTGATCTTCTCACCGGCAAAGTTCTGCTCAACACCGCCACTGATAACAGAGAATTCCGGATGATTGTAAAAGAGGTAAAGCAGCAGACCAATAAACAGAAAGATCACAACCACAGGAATCGTCATCAAGACCGAGATGATGATGGCACGTTCACCATCTTTTTTGTCTTTACAGGAGAGCACACGCTGAGTCATATCCTGGTCAAGCCCATACGCTGCGATGTTAAGCAGAAACCAACCCGTCATCAGACCCCAGACATTAAAGTTACTTGCAGATGAAAAGTCCCATGTAAAGTCAAAAAGTCTAAACTTGTCATCAGCCGCCAAGGTAGTGACGATCGTACTAAAGTCAGCTTGCAGTGTACTATAGAGGTAAAAAAGGACAACCAAAGCGGCTCCGATATAGGTCACAGCCTGAATTACATCACTATAGATGACCGACTTCACCCCGCCAAAGTAGGTGTAGGCCAAAGCACCAAAAACCAAGATAACAATAGCAAGGGCGACATGCGGTGCTTCGATGTCCATAAACAAGATCATCGAGATAGCCAAAGCCCCGATGTAGAGACGTGCGCCACTGGCAAAGAGACGGCCAATCAAGAACATGATCCCTGCATTTTTCTTTGCAGACTCACCGTAACGCAGTTCCAAGAGTTCATAAACCGTGACAGCATTAATAGCGTAGAAACGGGGTATCAAGACCTTAGCCACAAAGATAACACCAAGCAGTGCCGAAATGTAAAATCCTAAAAAAGTAAGGTCATGTTTATAAGCGTACTCAGGACCGCCAAGAAATGTAGCCGCTGATTGGGTCGTTGCCAAAACAGAGATGGCCACTGCCCACATAGGTACAGTATTACCACCTACAAAGTAGTCACGGGAATTTTCTATTTTAGTTTGGCTGAGGAGAATAGAGCTTACGATAAGTACAGTAAAATACGAGCCGAAGACAATCCAATCTATTGTGGCAAAACTTGACTCCATCGAACTCCCTGCAAATATCTTATCTATATGAAATGTATCTTATTTTATCGCAACGTTCTTAGAGGTGCCCCTCTATATACTTTCACAAAGAGCCTTTTGTCAGTCGATTACGCAGATTAAAGAGATTTATTTAATTCACCTTTCTCAGACTCTTTGCAAATCTTAATAATCTGCAGATGAAGACATCTCTCTTTACTGATATAAAAGATATTTTCCTCGTACCTTTTTAAATTTTTCCAGATCATCTTTCCAGCTTGCGCGAATCTCTTTTTCACCTTTACCGGCAATGATCTGTTTTCGCAGTTCATCACTGCCTGCTAAGCGATCGATAAATGCATTTTTTAGAAAGAATTTCTCTTTGTCACTATAATTTTTATATGCATCGAGTAAGTAGTCCAGACTCATTTCATTTGAGGTACGTACACTCTCAACGGTAACACCACTTAGGTCAACCCCGTAACAGGTCTTATTTTTGTGTTTAGGGTACTTTGCCCCATCTCTTGGAACAGGTACAAAAGAGAATGCTGTTTTGACGTACTCAGGAGCGCCATAAAGTTGGAACTG
>JAUVKK010000285.1 GCA_030596305.1 Helicobacteraceae bacterium
GTGATCGGTCCACGTGAACCAGAACCTACAATACGCCCATCAATCTCAGATATTGGCGTTACCTCTACTGCTGTTCCTGTTAGGAATGCTTCATCTGCAATGTAAAGTTCTTCACGTGTAATACGACGACGCTCGACTTCGATGCCCATGTCTGTTGCCAGTTCGATGACCATCTTCTGTGTTATAGATTCAAGTGCATTGTCACTAGGCGGTGTAATAAGTTTGCCGTCACGGATCATAAAGAAGGCAGCACCTGTCGCTTCTGCCACGTAACCTTGATCATCAAGTAGAAGACCCTCATCATAACCGCACTCGATCGCTTCGTATTTTGCCATCTGTGAGTTAAGATAGTTAGCTGTTGCTTTTGCCTTACCCATATTCGATGTGTTAGAAGGACGATTGATCGAAGAGATCTTAAGGCGAATACCGCGTTTAAGACCCTCTTCACCAAGATAAGCGCCCCACTCCCAAGCTGCTAGTACAGTCTCTACAGGCGCTTGTTTATGGTAGACACCCATAACGCCATACCCTAGAAAAGCGAAAGGACGAATGTAGACATTATCGCCTTCAAACTCATTTTGACGTACCAGCTCGATCTGTGCCTTATTTAACTCTTCAACCGTGTATGGGATCTTTATAAGTGTCATCTTAGCCGACTCTAAAAGACGTTTTGTATGATCATTCAGACGGAAGATAGCATAACCTCTGTCAGTTTTATACGCTTTTGTTCCCTCAATAACACCGTTCCCATAGTGAAGTGTATGAGAGAGAACGTGGGTCTTTGCATCGTCCCAAGGGATGAACTCACCGTTCATCCAAATAGTTTTTGCTGCATCCATAATGTGCATTCCTAGTTTAGTTTTATTCTTTATTTAATGGTTTGGATTTTAGCTGAAATGTGATTAGCTTCTTGTTAATATTTTACCGCCTCTTTTTGGGGGTTTCTTTATAAAGTTTTTTGAGATCAAATATTCCCTCTTTTTTGTAGCTGTGATCGGCTAAACTTTTACGATGCGGAATTTAGTTCCGCCCTGCATTGAGCTTTAGCTCTTTATTTTCTCTGTCGCATCAGAGATGAGAACCGTTAAGTAAAAGCCAACTGCTTGGCATTTATAGATTCGGAAACAGAGTCGGTGTACGAAGTACCGACGACGTAGACCTTCTAAAAGAGAGACTCTTTGACATTTTAAACTTCCAACCATCTTGAATAGTGATGGGTTCTACTTTTTCTTTCTGCCTTGCCAGAAAGCAAACCTAGAGGAAAAAGAAAGAGACGCTGTTGTTGAGACGTTGAACCCTTGTCGCTAAAGCAGCCATTTGGTTGTCCTTTATATTTATGCGGCTCACGCATTAACTGCTGAGAGCGTGTCTAGCTGAGGATGAAAGCACTAGCTTTCACTTTAAATAGATGCGTTACCGCTTGCTCTTATTCGTGGCATCTACAGCGTTGAGTGTAGGGAGAGAAGGAGTGTTAAGAAAACGGCATTGTTTGACCATCGGGAGTTTTGTCGTTTTTAGCGAAGATCGAGTGAAAGGAAGGTAGTCGGTAGCCACCGACCGCGCAGCCGTCACGAGAGCTCGTATAATACAAATAACCACTCAGGTGGTACTATTATCAAACGGTAGACAAGTTAAGATTAGCATATTGGACGAGAGCTAGACCAGTCATACTGAGTCTGAGAAAAAGTT
>JAUVKK010000214.1 GCA_030596305.1 Helicobacteraceae bacterium
AAGAAATCTAGCATGTGCATCTTTTAGTATTTTGATCTCAATGTGTGGGTACTGTGCGTTATGCTTTTCAGATCGAGCTGCAGTTGTTTAGAGAGTGTTTTAGTATAGATCGTCACTTTGCATTTGTTGTCACTTTTAGACAGAAGGATTAAAATACTCTCGTCCACATAATTGTCTATAAGGACAAGGGAACTTTTGGCACTTTTGATCAGATCAGAGACAAATACATACGCATCAAAGATCTGACCATCGAAAAAGATACCTTGTTTAGGTTTGAGAGTTTTGTCTTCGATGGCATTTAAAATCGTATCAAGCTTTTTATCGTTCAGTTGTTGTTTTTCCTCCAAGTTCTCTAACCGTTGGAAAACAGCTGCATTTTGAGATATAAACTTTCGCATCTGCACAAAACTACTGATGATTTTAATACTCATATCAATCGCTGTTTTACTTTTCAAAACAGCACTAAGCATAGATACTCCCTGTTCAGTAAAAACATAAGGTAGTGCCCCACCAAAAAACTTTTTTGATGGTATCACAGTTTGTGATACCAAGGTATCAACCTCATCTTCCTTTAGTTCAAACATAAATGCATCAGGGAATCTTTCACGATTTCTTTTAACTGCCTGTTTCAGAACTCTAGTCTCTACACCGTACAACTCAGCTAAGTCCCTATCTAGCATCACTTGTAGGCCACGAATAGTATATATCTTTTTTTCTATCTCGCTATCTACTGCTTGTAACATCACACTAACCCCTCTTCGCGCAGACTCAAATATCCTTCTTTGCTCAGAATAACATGGTCGAGCAGCTCAATACCCATGATGGTACCGACCTCCTTTAAGCGTTTGGTGACACGTTTGTCTTCAATACTGGGTTCTAGCTGGCCGCTGGGATGGTTATGGGCAATGATGATGCCTGCTGCACGGTCACTGACAGCATCCGCAAATACCTCTCTTGGATGGACAAGGGACTGGTTGAGTGTGCCGATAGAGATAATACGCTTTTCGATAATGTGTGAGGCGCCGTCAAGGGTGATGACCAGGAAGTGTTCCTGCTTCTTGTTAGCATACTCCTGCAGTTCACGGTGGACATCCTCAGCCGAGGTGATCTTGATGTTCTGTTTTATGAGGTAGCGCCGGCTTAACTCAACGGCGGAGAGGATCTGCATCGCTTTGGTTCTACCGAGACCGTGGATCTCAACAAGTCTGTTCAAGGTGAGTGACTCAAAGTCATCATCAAGCAGTTTGACGATCTCTTTTGAGAGCTTTATGACATCTTTACCTTGTGTACCACTGCCCAGAAGAATAGCTAAGAGCTCATACTCTTTAAGAGCAGCTACCCCTTTAGCTAGTAACTTTTCCCGTGGCCTATCATGTTTATAGAGTTCATTGATACTTTTCATAAACATATTATATATTAACAGTATAAAATATTAATTAATATACTCATCTCTCTAAGCAGTGGCTTCCGATATTATGACGAAGGCGAAATCGCTCTCGCTCTGTTTCTGAAAAGGTGCAGTCCCCACACCACTGCAAAGTTGACTGCAAGAGCTAGCACACCTGCGTGAAAACAGGTTGTACGGAATATACATAACACTTTTAGCCCTCACCTTTTTTGATCTCCAGAGCAGTGATATGCAGCGGTTTTCTGCTGCTGATACGCAAAAAAGCGTTGATGGGCTTTTCTATTGTAAATAGAAGAGCCTGCTCTTTTCGGTGGATAGAGACTGAGCGGTCCAAAAAATGCTCAAGATGGTCTGAGATCACTTCGACTCTGTAGAGAGCATCCTCTTCTGTTTCGATGATGAGACGATAATTGCCGTTTTTCAAGATACCCAGAGGAATGAAATAGCTTTCGTGCGAAGGCAGAGCGAAGTGTGAGAGGTTCTCCGGTTTCCACTTTCCATTGTCCGGCATCAGCAGAGCGCACTCTATTTTCATATAGTTTAAAAGGGTAAAAAACTCCTCTGCCTCGCCCTCAGAGACATTTGAGTCACCTGCATAGCGCGTTATGTGGCTGTTTGCTGCTTTATTGCCGGTGTTGAAACTCAGTCTACCGCTGCATTCACCTTCATGACACTTTGCACAGAGCGTGTTGAAGATCACCGCTATTTTTGTACTGATGTTTTCCGTTTTTTCAGCTGAAGAGAGGGGAATAGGATAAGTAGAAAGAGAGATCAACAACAATAAAAATTTTGCCATTTTAATCACTATTCCCACCTCTTTTGAAACATGTTGAAAGATCAAATCATACTTTGATGCGATTAATGAAAACCAAGGCTAGTGCCACACACCTTCAAGCTGATAGCCGCAGTGCGGGCAAGTGCCGTTTTCGTCGAGTCCGTTGGTGACGTACTGGCCGATGTGGCCGCGGCGGTCGATGACCCGCTCTTTACAGCCCGGACAGTAGGTCGACTCATGGTCCTCGTCGTCGATGTTGCCGACGTAGACATATTTTAGCCCCTCCTCCTGGCCTATCTTGTAGGCTCTGAGCAGGGTCGATCCAGGTGTATGAGGAACGTCTGTCATCTTGTAGGTCGGATGGAAGGCCGAGAGGTGCCATGGTATAGCAGGGTCAAGGTCAGCAATGAACTTAGCAATGTTCCTGATCTCTTCGTTGGAATCATTTTTTCCAGGGATCAGCAACGTAGTGATCTCGATCCAGATCCCTTTTGCATGGGCGTGTTTGACTGCTTCGAGCACCGGTTTGAGCTTTGCACCGCAGATCTCTTCGTAAAA
>JAUVKK010000008.1 GCA_030596305.1 Helicobacteraceae bacterium
AGAGACTGAAGCCTAATACGCTAAAATACGCATTATGATTGATCTAGATAATAGAACAGACTCAGAAGTCAATATTGAACTTCTTGAGCGTATTGCTGCCAGCTTAAGTGATAAAGAGATCGAGCTTGTCTTGATGGACGACCTTGAGATGGCTGAGCTTAATGAAGAGAGCCGCGGCATAGCCAAGTCAACGGATGTACTGAGTTTTCCGATGATGGAGATGCCCGGTGCACCACTGGGCAGTATTGTTATCTCTGAAGGTTTTGTCAAACATGGTGCTGAAACCTTTGGTCATACAGAAGATGATGAACGCGCTCTGCTCTTAATTCACGGATTATTACATGTCTTAGGCTATGACCATGAAGTTGACAATGGTGAGATGCGTGACAAAGAGCATGAAGTGCTACAAGCATTTGGACTGCCGGAAAGTCTGATAATAAGAACGGAAAAATAAAGGAAATTATGTGGATTTTTTAATATTTATAGCGGCGATGAGTGCTTTGATCTTCGGAGCAGATTTTATTATTAGAGATTCAGAGCGCATCGCACTGCACTTTAACATTCCACATTTTGTTATCGGTGCAACACTGATCGGTCTAGGAACTTCACTGCCTGAGATGGCAGCCTCGATGATGGCAAGTGCTGACAACAAAAGTGAGATGGCGATTGCCAATGTCATCGGTAGTGTAACCTTTAACATCACACTGGTCTTAGGTCTGGTCTTTTTGATCGCAAAGAACATGACACCAAAACGAGATCTTTTTAGACTTGACAGTGCCTGGATCATCATGCCGCCGCTGATGTTTATACTGATGACGCAAGACGGTATGATCACACGTTTTGACGGCCTGCTCTTTTTACTGATGATGGCTGCCTACCTCTTTTTTCTATTTACAGAGTCATCAGACGAGTTCGATATCGATGAAGACCTGGAAAAAGAGAAGTTTAACTGGGCTAAAAGTTTTGTCATGCTCGGTATCGGCTTTGTGCTTACTATTGTCGGTGCGCATTTCGTTGTAGAGAGCGGTAGTAATATCGCACGTATGTTTGAGGTTAGCGAATGGATCATCGGTCTTTTCTTGATTGCACTGGGTACATCACTTCCAGAACTGGTTGTCTCTCTTGTCGCCATTAAAAAGGGCAATGCAGATATGAGTGTCGGTAATATCATCGGCTCTAATGTTGCCAACTTCTCTATGGTCCTTGGCGGGGCGTCAATGATCAATCCGCTTAGTATGGCAGGTGCGGCCTCTTTTGACATCTATATTATGATCGCTGCTTCTATAGCACTCTTTTTGGTTCTTGCCAATAAGCTATACAACAAGGCCGGTGCGATCTTCTTGTTAATGATCTTGGCGCTCTTTATTCACAACGCAGTTATTGCTGTTTAATTGAACCCTCTGAATAGTGGATCAGTTCAGAGGGTTAAAACCTTTCACTAAGCCCTAATACCACCTATTTATGGGCTATTTAGTCCTCTCTTCTCTAATATTAACAACAAAATTACGTGGTATACTATCCGCATATTAAAACAAAATAGAGGAGAATTTTATGATTAAATTTAGTAAGATCAGCTTACTGATAGCAGGATTGATGGTAACAACAGCAGCGTTTGCGGATGCAGAAGAAGGCAAAGAGATGTTTGCTGAGGCTAAGTGTATGGAGTGTCATAATAATGAAGACTTCAGTGAATCAAAAAAGGTACATAACTTTAAACAGCTAGAGAAGCGTGTTCGAGCCTGCCAGTTGAGTAATAGTATAAGTTGGTTTGACGAAGATGTTACCTCTGTAGCTGACTATCTGAACCAGGACTTTTACAAGTTCAAAAAGTAGCAATAGGCTGCTTTCTCTTTTAGCCAAAGTAATGGCTACTTCTTAATATACTCCAGCTCAATTAACTTATTATAGATATCAGAGACCATACCACCTGCAGCTGCCCCGCCGTGACCACCGTGTTCTACAAGTACAGTAACGATGTATTGTGGTTTTCTGGCCGGTGCGTAGGTCGTAAACCACGCGTGCGAACGGGTATAGTACTTCATGTCTCTTTCGTTGATACGCTCTTTGACATCTTGCGAGATACCAATAACCTGTGCAGTTCCTGTTTTACCGGCTACCGGGATCTTGGCATGCATAAAGTTTACGGCAGTCCCTTTGCTGTGTTGGCAGACCTGACGCATCGCCTGCTGGATGATCGGAAGCTCTTTATGCTGCTCAGGTGTCAATACATCTCTATACTCAGGAACAAACTCTTCACCGTCAATCTCTTTAGCCAAATGCGGTGTGACCAGCTGCCCTGTTGCCATGAGTGCAGTGAATTGTGCTATCTGAAGCGGTGTGGTTAGGAAGTCACCCTGCCCGATGGAGCTGTTGAGTGTTTCACCAATATACCAGGGCTGGTTGAAACGTTTGCGCTTCCATTCCCGACTTGGTACGGTGCCGATAAACTCATTGGGTAGATCAACACCGGTCTTACTGCCCAGACCAAATTGCTTGAGACCAAAACTCATGTCGGCAATACCGACTTTTAGACTCCCTTTATAGAAGTAGTCATCACAACTCTCTCTGATCGCTTTACGAATGTCTGTTGTGCCGTGTCCTGAATGTTTCCAACAGCGGAAGTTACGTTTACCCAGTTTCATCGTACCTTTACAGTTTACATTCCACCATTGGCTGATGCCTGAGCTGAGATAGACAAGCCCAAGTCCTGTTTTAATGGTTGAACCAGGCGGATAGAGTCCGTTGATGAGTTTGTTGGTAAAAGGAGTGTCGATGTTGTCGATCAGCTCTTTCCATTTTTTAGATGAGATCCCTGATACAAAGGTGTTAAGATCATACTCCGGAAAACTGCCGGCAGCCAGGATCTCGCCATTGATGCCCATGACAATAACTGCACCTGCTCTTGCGTCAAAACGCTCGCTGATGAACTGTTGCAGACGCATGTCGAGGGTAAGTGTCAGGTCACGGTTTTCTATTGCCTTAGTGTTGCTTAAGACATCGATCACCTCGTTTTGAGCGCTGACCTTTACCTTGCGCTCGCCGGCAAGACCTTCGAGGTGGGTGTTATAGTACTTTTCAACCCCACTCTTGCCTGTAGAACCTATTAGTCTGGCAAGTTCGTCACGTTCAACATCTTTTTTGTTGGCTTTTGCAACATAACCGATAATATGGGCAGCCAAGTTGTTGTAAGGGTAGTGGCGTTTTGGTGCTGGAATAACCAATATATTATCATCGAGGTGGAGTGGTGAGTATACCGGCATGATCTTCTCATAAGAGATAAAATCAACAACGCGAATGTCATTATGGTTATAGTATGAATCATCACGAATATAGCGTTTACGGATCTTGGTAGCATTTAACTCTGGAATGTAGCTGATAAGGAGTTTGATAGTCTTGTCGAGCTCACTATTGTCACCTTTTTTCTTCAAATGCGGTTGAAGTTTGATCGAAAAACCAAGTTTATTTATGGCAACAGGTTGATCGTTACGGTCATGGATCTCACCGCGTATCGGTGCGATCTTCTCAGTTTTGATCGTGTTATGCGAAGAGAGTGTTGTATAGTAGGTGTTAGACTGTACAGAGAGGTAAAAAACACGTATCAGCAGTGAGATCCAGATAATAATAAAAAAAGAGATCAGCAGGCGTGTTCTCATAACAGACCAACCAATAAAAATTCAAACAGTATATACCAGACGACATACCAGTCTATTGTCGCTAACTCAAGCCAGAATATCTGTTGCAGCAGCAGTGAAAAGAGCCAAAAGCCGATGTATGCAAATATGATGTAGATAAGATGCATACAGCGCTTGCACTCAATGACCTGCTCAAGCTTCGGCAGTATAAATTTGTAGACAAAAGAGAAATAGACAAGCGAGCTAAAAAAAAGGTACCCCTTATCAGCCTCATATACCAGTAACAAGACAACAACAAGGAGCAGCAGGGAGATGTCCTGTTTGTTTAAAGAGCGGATAAAATAGAAAAAGAGGACGCCGAAAAGAGGCGGCAATAAAAGGTATATAGTGCTTAGACTCTCATATACAAGATAGAGAAGAAAAAGCGTTATTGCTTTTATATAGAGTGGATAAGTGATACTTCGTTGCATATTGGAAAGTGTTTACAGTTAATACAATCAGCCCAGATCTTATGTTCTGGGAGAGACTCTTTTGGAATTTCTTTAAAACCGAGACGTTCAAAAAACGCCTGCTTGTATGTGAGTGACAGTACCTCTTTCAGTCCCAGGACTTTTGCCTCATCAAGGGCGTTATTGATCAGAGCAGAACCTACACCGCTTCCGCGTACAGTGTCATCAACAACAAGTGAACGTACTTCAGCCAAGGTTGTTGTATGAATATGAAGCGCACAGAAACCGACAAGCTTCTCTCCATTAAAAGCGAGTTGATAAGAGCGGATATTGGTTGCTGTATCATCGCTGTCACGTCTTAAGATCACACCGCTTTCTACCTCTGGCTCAACCAGATCAAGCATAGCCGGAATGTCTAAGAGTGTCGCTTTACGGTATTTAAGACTCATCGTGATCCTCAATGGCCTCTTCTATATCTTCACTCAAGATGTTATGGATAATAGAGATGAGTTTATGAGTGCCGCGTTTTTTGGCACTGGAGACCAAGATTGCACCCGGATAGTCACGCAGCAGTCTTCCCTGCTCTTTTTGGTTCAGTTTATCGATCTTTGTAAAAACACGAACGATCACCTGGTCCTCTCTACAGACCTGGTCAAGGTAGTTAGCAACAGACAGGTCGATGTCAAGGCCGGGATGACGACAGTCAATAAGGTGTAAAAAGACCTTGATCTGTTTACGCTGTGCGATAAAATCAGTCAGGTTTTTTTCCCAATCAGATTTGATCGACTTGGAGACCTTTGCATAACCGAAACCGGGTAGATCAACAAATTTGGCTTCCATTCTCTCGTCATTGTCCCGATCTATCATGGTGACATCGAAAAAGTTGATTAGTCGTGTTTTTCCGGGTGTAGAAGAGACTTTTGCGAGGCTTTTGCGATTTGTCAGTGCATTAAGCAGCGAAGATTTACCAACGTTGGAGCGGGCCATAAAGACTACCTCGTTCAGGTATTCGTTCTCAGGGGCAGCTTGAACATTTGGTGCGGATGTTACAAAAACTGAATTAATGATCTCGATCATTTTTCACCTTCTTCTTCGATCTCAAAGGTCATGACAACAGGCTTGGTATCGCCCCCTTTGGCATGTGCTTTACCCTCCACAGTGCTGATGATAACCTCTTCACCGATGATCTCTTTTTTCTCATTCAACTGTTCTATATGGACATCTTTATAAAAATGGTACTCTTTTTTAGCGGGAACAAAAATAGCTTTTCCTGCAGTACCTTTATAGGTTGCATCATTCTCGGTCTTTATAAAAAATGAGACATTCCCCTTGGCAACGTACTTGACAGGTTTGCGTTTTGCATTGGTGTAAACCGTTACTTTAGAGGCGTTTAACTTGTCAGAGCCTTTAGTGATCTTGACATCTCCGCTAAAGACGGTGATGCCGCTCTTCTCATCACTGTTGAAACTTTTGGCAACGATCTTCAGCTGAGCAGCTTCTACCGTGAAGATCAAAAAAAATGTTAAAAGATAAAAATATTTCAATGTTATTCCTTATTCTGTTAAAGTGTAAAAAGCGGTGACATCTTCGGCTTTGGTCACGCCGTTTTTACTGTCATAGAAAAGATTCGTCCCATGGGCGTTGTCAGCGTCTTTCTCCATTGTAAAAGGGCCTACAGCCGTAATAGTTTCATCTTGTTTGTTGATGACAGCTGTATCTGTTTTGAATTTCATACCATCTTCGCGATAGTAACGGACATTGCCTTCAAGGGTGATAAGGTCCGCATTGTTATAGATACCAAAGTCAGCCTGTAGGTTGTTTCGGTGCTCTTTTGAACTGTTGGTGTAGTCAATATCTTCGACTTCGATACGGTCACCGTAGCGAAATCCGTAGCGTCCTATCATGATCTCTTTAAGACCATCGATACCAAGTTCATAGAGGGTGAAGTTACGCAGCTCAAGCTCTGCGACATCAGCATTGTCTTCTATGGTGTTTGTTATCGGCGTAGGCCTGAATAACAGAAGTATAGATAACAACACTAAAGAGACAATGATAAAAAAATAATTTGCATTTATTGCCATAACGCTAAATAATCACTCACTTCATCATTGATCTCAAACAGCTCTTCGATCATCTCTCGAACAGCACCTTCTCCGCCACTTGACTCACAGACTCTTTTTACAACGCTTTTAACGTGTTTGGAACCGTTTTGCGGTGTGAATGAAATCCCGACGATGGAGAGCATCTTGTAATCATTCAGGTCATCGCCCATCGCAGCCATGTTGCGCAGCGGGATGTTCAGTTCTTCACTGAGCTTTTTCAAGAGTGTTGCCTTGTCTTTGACTCCTTGGTATAAATGGGTTATACCTAGCTCTTTGGCACGTCTCTCTACTAGCTCTGATCGGCGTCCGGTAATAATGACAGCCTGATGGCCAAGTCTCACCCAAGAGCTGATAGCCAGGCCATCTTTGACATTGAAGTTTTTGGTCTCGTCACCGGAGTTGGAGTAGATGATCTTGCCGTCGGTGAGGCAGCCGTCTACATCCAGGATGATCAGATCGATCACAGCACGCCCTTGGTACTTGGAACACCTGTACGCTCATTTCTAGCTGTAGCACGTCGCAGAGCAACAGCAAAAGCTTTGAATGACGCTTCAAGAATGTGGTGTTTGTTACGTCCGCGTTTCATCACAATGTGTGCTGTAATTCGTGCATTAAGCACAACAGCATGGAAAAACTCTTCTGCAAGTTCTGTATCGAAGTTGCCTACTTTACCGTTGACGCCAACCTCGTAGTGGAGGTATGGACGTCCACTGAGATCCATGTCACACTCAACAGCTGTCTCATCCATCACAACAGTCGCATTGCCAAAACGCTCAACCATCTCGATCGGATAGATCGCTTCAGCCAAGGCTTGACCGATCACGATGCCCACATCTTCAACACTGTGGTGATCATCAATGTGTGTATCCCCCTTGCAGCTGACATTAAGGTCGATAAGTGCGTGTTTACTAAAGGCTTCAAGCATGTGGTCGAAAAAACCGACGCCAGTGTTTATGGTACTTTTTCCTGACCCGTTAAGCTCAAGTTCTACTGAGATCTCTGTCTCTTTGGTACTTCTCTGTTTTGATATCATATGTTATTCTCCAACTATAAATGCATTTTGAAATGGTGAATCAGCTTTAAAATCGCGTGCTTCTGCTTCAGACTTAAAGCCGCTGAGCCAGACTCGAAAAACTCTTTTGTCATTATACTTTGTATCTTTGATAACCGTATGGTAGCCTTTATAGCCATCATACTGCTCTTGGGTCTGGAGTGCTCCGTCTATCTTAGAGAAAGAGCCGATCTGTATTGCGTAGGTCTCATAGGTAAGTACCTCTTTCGGGGCACTTCTTTTAGCCTGCTTTGAGCCTCTGTCTCTAGATTTTCGATCTTTAAAACCAATGATCTCGAGGCGGACGTTTGCCGTTCCCTTTCTGACCATATCGATCTGGTGCGCGGCTTTATTAGAGAGATCGATGATACGTGTGCCGACAAAGGGCCCCCTGTCATTAATGCGTACTACAACACTTTTTCCATTGTCACGGTTTGTTACTTTAACAATGGTATTCATCGGCAGCGTCTTGTGTGCTGCGGTTAACGCATGCATGTCATAGATCTCACCGCTTGAGGTGGCCTTGCCGTCAAAGTCAGGGCCGTACCAGCTGGAGATACCGGTAAACTTCTCACCCACTCTGACTTTAGTCGGGTAATAGCGCTTGCCAAATACGGTGTACGGACGCATTGTCGGATGTACATAAGCGGCATCTTTTTTGGCACCCGAACTTGTATAACTCTTGGTTGAGCTTGTCGTTGCCTTTTTAGAACTGTGACCTTTGACGCCACGAGTACTACAGCCGGCGATCATAACGCCGATTAATGCAATAGAAATAAGTTTAATATACACGCAGCTTTTCTCCAATTCTGATCACGTCAGAGTGTTTGTTGTTTCTTGCTTTAAGTGTTCTGACACTGACCTTGTAACGTTTAGCTATGCTGCTAAGGTTGTCGCCTGATTTAACAACATATGCATTTTTATTGAGCGGGAATGGCGGTACGATCAGCTTTTCACTGACATGAATGACATTGGTTTTTTTGTTATTGAGTGCTTTGAGCTTTTTTACACTGATCTTGTACCGTTTGGCAATACTGCTAAGGTTGTCACCGGGACGAACGATATAACTGTTTTTTGCATATTTGAACTTGTATTTGTTTACGAGTGTCGGTGTTGTCGGGATAATAAGCTTCTGTCTTACACGAAGGTAATTGGATTTGAGGTGGTTGAACTCTTTTATGATCCTGTAGGGTACCTTGTATTTGGCCCCGATTTTTGATAGGTTTTCACCTGATCTGACAATATGAACAAGATATATCTTGTTTAGGTCACAGGGTTTATAGTCTTGCTTGAACCGGTTAAGTTTGTTGTAGGGAATATAGACGTCGCAGTATTTGGAAAACGGCGGTACAAAATCGTAGGTGAGATGTCTGTTAAGTTTTTGCATCTCTTTTTTATCGATATCGAGCATGTCTGCAACACGACTGATCTTTTCGCCTTTTGGGAGAGATATGGTTGCAATAGAGTTATGGTTGGCACGGTTCATCAAGTAGCTGTAGCCACTGTTGCTCATGTCGTTTTCATCGATACCCATAAGGCCGTAAGAGAGGATCTTTCGGAGATAATCACGGGTCTCTTTCGGGAGGTACTTTTTATCTTCGTCCAAGAGGGTAAAGACGTCATCGTTACCGTCAGCCTTGTCAATAGCACGTAAAACGCACCCCTCCCCACAGTTGTAAGCCATAGCTGCCAGGTACCACTTTCCAAAGCGCTGATGGAGTGATGAAAGATATCTTGCGGCAGCCTGGGTTGACTTGACAGGGTCACGCCTTTCATCAAGATAATCATCGATATGCAGGCCGTACTGGCGACCGGTTGCCGGCATAAACTGCCAAATTCCGGCTGCACGTTTTTTTGAAAACGCTTTTGTTGTAAATGAGGACTCTGCCATTGCAAGGTAGATAAACTCAGAAGGTACCTCTGCCTTGTGCAAGATTTTTTTGATGGTTGGGATGTAAAGACGGGCACTCTGCATTGCATTGTAGTAGTGTTTATAAGCTTTAGGGGACTTTTTTGACTGAAGCATTGCATTGAGGTGTTCATCATGGATGTAGTTAGGGTCAACGTCAAATGCACCCAAGAGCATGATCTGTTTGTTGTGATTGCTCTCGAACTCCAAACCGCCAAAAAGGAGGTTAGGCAAGAGAAAAAGGAAAAAAGTTACACTGAATTTCAAATAAAAGCCCCTATATAAGCTCTTATTATAGCCAAAAGAGCCCTAAAAACAACTGTTTGGGACGTATTGGGTTTAGTTTAGGCGAGAAACGTTTCCAATTGCCATGATATTATGAGATATGAAAGAGTTTTTGCGCATTTTTGGTGGTTAAATCTTCAATAAATTCGCTGTTTTCTTGCAGTAATTCTGCCATTTTATCTCTGACAAGTGTTGTGTAAACAGGCTCATTTCGCTCACCCCGGTGCGGATGTGGTGTAAGGTACGGCCCATCAGTTTCGATGATCAACTTTTCGAGCGGGATCTTTGAGAGTACATTGACAAGCTTTTTGGCATTTTTAAAGGTGAGAACACCGCCAATGCCAAAATAGAAGTTCTCATTGGCAAGGCTTAAAAGCTCGTCATCAGCATTGTAGCAGTGCAACACTCCCCCTACTTCACCGGCATTGTGCTCTTGTAAAATGACCTTGGAGTCATGGCTGGCGTTACGTATATGGATGATAAGCGGCTTTTTGTACCGTTTGGCAAGGGCGATCTGGGCGACAAAGATCTCTTTTTGAAGAGCTTTATCTTCTGCTATCTCCTCATCTGAGCCTTCTAGACGAAAATAGTCAAGACCACATTCGCCTACAGCCACACATTTTGGATGGTTTATGTAGTGCTCTAGCGCCTTTTCATCATACTGCTCTTTGTCGTAAGGGTGGATACCGACAGAGAAATAGATTGATTCATACTGCTCTGCCAGTTCAACAGCACGTTCTAAAGTGGTAATGTCAGCTCCAGGTATGATGTAGCGCTCTACACCGCCCTGCTTTGCTCGTTGTAGCACTTCATCAAGGTCTTCTCTGTAACGTTCATCGTCTAAATGTATATGTGTATCTATAATCAACTGTTTTCCTCATTTTTATCACTGTTTTTTTCACTACGCATTTTTTTAACATCTAAAACATTTTTGATTAATAGAGCGGTAAAAAAGAGTGCGATGACTACTGCTGATATGCCAAGCAGGATGTCTCCTGCCATAAAGGCTGATATAGCATAGGTGATAGCAACAAATGCGATGATCAAGCACATTAATGCGCACTCTCTAATAGCTCTTTGGCAAAGTTCTTTGCTTCAGTTGTTACCGTCTCACCGCTGATCATACGAGCGATCTCTTCGATGCGTTCATCAAAAGAGAGCTCACGTACAGTGCTTGCATCACTTTTTTCGACCATAAAGTGTTGCTCTCCCATAGAGGTTAGCTGCGGCTGGTGGGAGATAACAAAGATCTGAAAGTGTTTTGAGAGCTGTCTTAACACACGGGCAACACTCATGGACTCTTCACCGCTTAGATTGGCATCGATCTCATCGAGCATTAAAACACCACCTTGCCCTTTCATGGACTCTGACTGTAGTGCCAGCAGGGCCAAGCGCAGGCGGTTAAACTCACCTGCACTCACCTTTTCAAGGGCTGCACCTTTTAGGTTGAACTCTACCTTGTCTTGGCCTGTAGCCATAAAGTCACCATGGGTCAAACTCATCTCTGCACCACTTAAATAGAGAAGTTTGAGATAGCTGTTGATAGCAGCATTAAGATCAAAGAGTGTCTCTGAACGCTTTTGCGAGATATGGTCGGCTAGCTCTAAAACATCTTTAAAAAGTGTGTCGACCTCTCTGGTTAAACGGGCTTTTTCAAACTCAAAGTTTTCATATTTCTCAACCTCATTGGCCTTCTCTTCTCTATAAGCAATGGCCTCTTCTATGGAACCGTAACGG
>JAUVKK010000251.1 GCA_030596305.1 Helicobacteraceae bacterium
CGCCTGGACTTCAAGAAGATCAATGCGTTTTGCATATCCTTCATCGATCATAAACTGTGTGGTCTCTTCAAGTGTTGCGATATTGTCGTTGATAGTACTTAGGTTTTTGATCGCTGTCTCAAGAAGGGCCATGTCATAAAAGGCTTTGCGTGTTTCATAGATCTTGGTGTTGACAGTCTTGTCTGTCTCAAGCTGCTGCATCTTCTCCATCGAACGGCTGATGTCAGTGTAACCGCTGATCTTTCCACCGACATAGATAGGTAATGTATATTCTAGTTTTGTTTGGAAGTAGTTTGTACTGCCTGGATTGTTTAGTGCGTTAGGTTTGTAATCTAGATCTATACCTGAAGTGCCAAGTTCTCCAAATCCAAAGTCACCGAATGTTGCCTGACGTGATGTGAGCTTAAATCCAAATACATTACCTGCATCATCAGAGTTCGCTGCATTTAACTCAAGGTCTAATGTACCCCAGTTCATCGCACTGACCTGATCGGTCTTAGCCTGTGTACTTTGGTACTCAAGCTGTGCTGCTTTGATCTCGAGATTATCCTGTTTTAATATCTCTATGGCCTCATCTAAGGTAAGGTTATTGCCGTTTGAAAGGGTTGTTCCATAGAGTGACAGACTTACGGTTAGCAGAGTACTTAACATTTTCATATTTATTGCTCCTGTAATCAAAATTATATAATAAGTATTATGAATTGTAATTATATTAACTTATTATCAAGAATATATCACATTGACGGTTAAAATAGGTATTATATCTAAATAAAACCGTCAGAAAGCATTCTTATCTTCTTAAAGCACAAATAGGGTAAAATTTCCAAAATTATTATTTAAAGGCCCTAAAATGGCAGTAATCAGCATGGGAGACATCAAAAAAGGTGTCCGTTTAGAGATCTCGGGTGTACCTTACAGAGTTGTTGAGTTCCAACACGTTAAACCAGGTAAGGGTGCAGCATTTGTACGTTGTAAAGTCAAGAGCTTTGTAAACGGCAAAGTTGTTGAGAAGACGATCCATGCTGGTGACAAGTTTGAGATCCCAAATCTTGAACATAAAACAATGCAGTATCTTTATGATGATGGTGAGATGTACCAGTTTATGGACAATGAGACATACGATCAACTTGGACTGACATATGAGCAGTGTGAAGAGGCAAGCAAGTGGTTTAAAGACGGTATTAACGTTGAGATCATTCTTCATAACGGCAAAGCGATCAGTGTAGAAGCACCGCCAACAATGGAACTTGTGATTACTGAGACAGGTCCAAAAGACAAGGGTGATACTACCAGCGGTTCTAAAAAACCGGCAACGCTTGAGACAGGGGCTGTTATTCAGATTCCTTATCACATTCTTACAGGTGATATTGTCAAAGTAAACACTGTAGATTCAGAATACCTAGAAAAAGTAAAAAGCTAAAAGTTCTAGCTTCGGCGCATCTTGCACCGGAGTTCACCTCTCCACGCACATTAGTGCGCTATCGGATTCACATCCGGCACAACCTACACCAAATCTAAAACTTTTCCCAGGTTCGTTATTCTGTCATTCCCGTGAAGACGGGAATCTACGAGTTTATACTTCTAAACAATTCAAATTTCTTTAAGATGAGCTTCGCCATCTTTTTATAATTGATTTCCCATTTCCCATTTCCCATTTCCCATTTCCGGAGGCATAGCCTCATGTGCTACAATAGTACAAAACAATACAAGGAAGTGTCATGCCAAAAGTATTAGTCCCGTTAGCAACTGGTTTTGAGGAGATCGAGGCGGTCGCTATGATCGATATTATGCGTCGTGGTGGTCTTGAGGTCTTGGTGCGTGCTCTTGATGACAATATGGATGTTGTTGGTGCTAACGGCATTAGTGTTAAAGCTGAAGGTGTTGTGGCAGGGTTGAGTGCTGATGATATCGACATGATCGCTCTTCCCGGAGGGTGGGGCGGTACTGACGCTCTGGCAGCAGATGAGAATGTGCAGTCCCTTCTAAAGGCTATGGATGCCAAGGGTAAAAATATTGCTGCAATCTGTGCGGCACCTTTTGCGCTTAAAACAGCAGGTGTTTTGAAAGAGACCTACACCTGTTATCCTTCAGTGGAAGATGAGATCAAACAAGATGGTTATCAAGGTGACAAATACCAAGTGGTGCAAGATGCCAATGTTATGACCTCACGCGGACCGGGAACAGCCATCTGTTTTGGTCTGGCGATTGTCAAAAGGCTGATGGGT
>JAUVKK010000168.1 GCA_030596305.1 Helicobacteraceae bacterium
AGCGATGATCGCCTCATCTTTAAAATAGCTCTCAAGGTGTGGGAGTTGAGAAAGCACCTCTTGACAGGGACCGCACATCGGAGAATAAAAATCGATAAAGATCGCTTTGTCGCTGCTCTCTACCAACTGGCTGTACTGTTCGTCACTTAGTTCAATGATCATAGATGCTCACTTTTTATAGATAGGGTAGTAGTTTAATAATTATGAAAATAATACCCAAAAAGAGGATAGAGCTTATAAAGACTTGGACGGTTGTATCTTTAGGACGGCACTCGTAGAGAGCGGCAAGGTTGACGTTACTGACGGCAAGGGGCATCATCAGCTCCATAAAGAGTATGCCTTTTACAAGGGTTGGAAGGTCAGTAAAGCGTATGATAAAAAAGGCGATGAGTGGAAGCAGTAGATACTTTATGCCGCTGTTCCAGTAGGTAAGACGAAAGTTCAGCTCTCTGATCTTAACGCCATAGAGATAGATGCCAAAAAGCACCAGCTGCATGGTCATGGAAGCGTAAGCCCCCATCATCAAGGTCTTTTCAACACTGTCACTTGGAACATAACCGATGAGGTTAAGGGTGATAGCCGCAAGTGCTGCCCAGAGTATAGGGAGCTTGACGATGTTTAATAGCGACTTTCTGACATCGAAAGTGCCGCGTGAATAGAAGTAGACACCGATGGTGTAGACAAAAAAGACATTGGCTAGATTGATGACGGTCGTGTAGGGGATGGACTCTTCCCCAAAGATGGCAATACCAAGAGGGATACCCAGGTTTCCGGTGTTACCGATGAGTGCAGCAACGGTTGCAATGGAACGCTCTTTTTTGTCACTGAAGAGCTGTTTGACTATAGGAAACATCAAAAAGAGGGCAATGAAGATAATGCCAAGATAGATCATGGGTGTCATAAACAATGTGGTGTCGATAGGACGTTTCAGCAGTCCCCAGAAGGTCAAAAAAACCTGCAGAAAATAGACAGAGAGCAGGGTAATAGTACGTTCGTCCATCTGCTCTTTGAACTGGCGTTTGGCAAAGTAACCGACCAAAATAAAGATATAGATACCGAGAACAGAAAAAAGTATGGATGTCATGGGCGTATTATAGCTTCTTAGATGAATCTTTATCTACGGTTATACCGATTTGAGCTAACAAGCTTTTAGCTAAAATATTGACATTATATTTCTAAGGTATTTAGATGGTAGACGTTTTAATAATCGGTAGCGGTGGCGCAGGTATGGTAGCGGCACTCTCGGCAAAAGAGGCAGGGGTCAGTGTTGCTGTGGTCTCAAAGACGTACCCTACACGTTCACAGACCTGTATGGCGCAAGGCGGTATTAACGCAGCTATTGGTGAGGATGACAGTGTTGAATCACATATTGCAGATACGCTAAAGTCGTCACAAGGTTTAGGTGATGAGGAAGCGATAGGGAAGCTATGTCGTGATGGTATCGACGCGGTAGCTTGGTTAGATCGTATCGGTGTGCCATTCTCACGTTCTGCAGAGAGTACCATAGCGCAGCGTCGTCTTGGCGGTGCCAATGCAGATCGCGCCTGTTATGCTCAGGATTATACGGGACTTAAAATCCTTCATTCGCTTTATGACAGCTGTTTGAAAGCAGAGATAGAGTTTCACAATGAATACTTTTTGATGGAGTTGATCGTTGATGAGAGTAGTGAAGCGAGACGGGTCTGCGGTGCGGTCTTTAAAGAGTTGAAAAGCGGTGAATTAAAAAGCTTCTATGCCAAGAGTGTCATTATGGCAACAGGCGGCTACAGCCGAGTGTATGATCACTACTCAACCAATGCAACAGGTTCGACGGGTGATGGTCTGGCCGTTGCACTGCGCGCGGGTGCCGTTGTGAGTGATATGGAGTTTGTACAGTTCCACCCGACAGGACTTAAAAATGCCTCTATACTTATCTCTGAGTCAGCACGTGGAGCAGGCGGACATCTTCTTAACGCACATGGAGAACGTTTTACTGACGAACTGCAGCCGCGAGATGCGCTTTCTCGTGCTATTGACGTAGAGATACAAAAGAGCGGAGCAGTATTTTTGGATATCCGTCACTTGGGTGAGAACTTTATTGATCATGAACTGCCGCAAGAGCGTAAGTTGGCAAAGCTGTATGAGAATGTGGACCCCGTGACCGATGTTATCCCTATTAAACCTGTAGCGCACTACACGATGGGCGGTATAGCTGTTGACGAGACAGCCGAGAGTACCCTTGATGGGCTGTTTGCCGTCGGTGAGTGTGCGAATCACAATGTACATGGAGCAAATCGTCTGGGCGGAAACTCACTGCTGGAGCTTATTGTCTTTGGCAAAGAGGCTGGTAACGCTGCGGCTAAGGCGGCGAATGAGCTTAAAACAGTTGATGAGAACTCAAAGATCGAGGCTGAAGTAGAGCAGCAGCTGCAGGCGATAAAGAGTTATACCAATGAGGTCGACTTCTATAAAAAACGGACAGAGCTTGGTGAACTGTTTTATAACTACGCAGGAATACAACGCAGTGAAAAAGGACTTGCAACAGCTCTGGAGCAGGTTCATGGGATGCAGCATGAACTACCGAAGATGGGTGCACTTGACACTGCAAAAGTCTATAACACCAACCTTATTGAGTTCATGGAGTTTAGTAACATGCTGACACTTGCCGAGGTGATGTTAGCGGCGATGTTGGAGCGCAGAGAGAGTCGTGGGGCACATGCTAGATCTGACTTCAGTGAACGTGATGATGGGATGTACAAGGGACATAGCGCCGTGTTATTACACAACCATCGTGTTGAGGTCGGTTTTTCGAAAGTGAAGGGGGCATAAGATGGTACTCAATATTGTACGAAATGGCGAGAAGGTCAGTTATAAGGTCACATCTAAAGATTCAACGCTGTTGCAACTGCTGGGTGAGATCAAGACTACACAAGATGCAACGCTTAGCTTTGCTTCTGGATGCCGCTCGAGTGTCTGTGGATCATGTGCGATGCGCGTTAATGGCAAAGAGGTCTTGGCCTGTGCTTACAAACCGGAAAGCGGAGACACTGTTGAGCCTCTGAAAAATGTGCCTCTCATACGTGACTTGGTGGTCGATATGAAGAAGGCACTCAGTTTTAACAAGGTGGCACAAAGTTGGGCTGTCAGTCCGCAAGAGCTTAGTGCAGTGAGTCCGGAAGATGCTGAAGTCAATGAGGTGCAGAGTGACTGTATCTTGTGTGGAGCCTGTTATAGTGCCTGCCCCGTATATGCCGTCAATCCTGAGTTTATCGGTCCTTTCGCGCTGACACGTAACTGGCGTTATGTCAGTGACAAACGCGAAGAGGATGTG
>JAUVKK010000222.1 GCA_030596305.1 Helicobacteraceae bacterium
TCTTGTCATTCCGGGTCACTACTCGGACAGCTGGGTAAAGATGCTCAGCAACATCACCGTGACAAACAAGTATAAGAAGCTCTTCTTTATGGACGTAGCTTACCGTGTACCTGACAACGACTGTGAGTGTGAAACACCAGAGAAAAAATTTGAAAAGACTAAGCCAATACAGAAGATGAATGTTAAATCAATGATCGGTTACCCAGAAACAGGATCAGTACTTCAGACAAAGTCACATGTTGTTGTCCGCGGTGTTGCCTTTGATGACGGTCACGGTATCCGTGATGTCAAGATCTCAATTGACAACGGCAAGACATGGACGTCAGCTAAGCTCGATGACGGAAAAGCCGGACGTTATGCCTATAGAGGATTTACACTTGCTATTAAGCCAATGAAATTCGGAAAGATGACGATCATGGCAAAAGCGATCAACAAGATCGGTCAAGAGCAGCCATTGGCAAAAGATATTAAATGGAACCACGGCGGTTACAAGTTTAACGGTATTGATGTCGTTACAGTAGACGTGGTATAAGGAGATAATGATAATGAAAAATTTACTAATTTTAGCAGCTCTCATGACTGCACCACTTTTTGCACAGGTAGAAGGTGATATCGAAGTCCCTTACATCCCTTTTGAAGTCAAAATGGGTAAAGGTTTTAGCGAGGTCAATGCCAACTGCCTAACTTGTCATTCGTTTGGTTATGTAACAAATCAGGGCCGGCAGTCAAAAGCATTCTGGAGAGGTAAGGTCGATAAAATGATCGTACACTTCAAAGCACCTATGACAGAAAAAGATGCAAAGATCGTTACAGAGTACCTCTTTGAAGAGTACGGTAACGGCGAGTTGAAATAAGCCTTTCAATTAGAAATTCTGCACCGTAAGGTGCACCCTCTCACTGTATCACAAATCAATATTACATTTATGTTAGAATAGCGACATGAACAAAGCCCGACTAAACAAACAATTATCCACTTTTGCCCTCTCTATGTTTCGTAAAGATTTTTACGGGATCTTCCATGGGGCACTCTCTGCCAAGACAGAGAGTAACCGTTTTGTCATCAACACAAGAGAGACCATCTTTGATGCCATAGATGATGAGCACCTCTTGGAACTCTATTTTGCCAAAGATTACCGTTGGAACGATGCCAGTATTGATGCAGGTATCCACAAAGGGATCTATGAGGTTATAACTGATGCAAAGTTCATCACCTTTTCTATGCCACCCTTTGCCACTGCCTATTCACTAGAGCACAACCTTATCGATCCAAAAGATTATTTCGGTCATCAGGAACTGGGACAGATCAGCATATACGACCCAAAAAACTTCGATGATTGGTATGACCGGGCCGTTACCGAAATCCCCCAATATTTTCTAAGTCACGATACCAATATCATGGTCATCCGAGGGTATGGAGTCTATGCCTATAACCGTAATCTCCACGAGATGGCAAAACAGTTAGCAATTTTAGAGAAAAGCTGCCGTCTGTTGATGTTGGAAAATGAAAATGACGGTGTAGGGTTTGACTACTAGCGTTAAGCGTTAAGCGTTAAGAACGATGGCGAAGCTCATCGTAAAAAGTTCTTATACACATAAAAATTGCAGATTTGGTGTAGATTGTGCTGAAGTGATCCCGAAGGCGTACACTCGTACGTCGAGAGGTGAGCTTCAGTACAAGATGCGCCGAAGCTGTAGTTTTTAGCTGAAGTTAGTGTAGACGGCTTGTACATCCTCATCGTTGTCAAGCTTCTCTAACATCGGCTGTAACACTTCTTGCTGCTCTTCTGTGAGTTCAATACGTGTATTGGCAATATGCTCTAAGGTTGCTTTTTTCAGTTCTACACCCATCTCTTCTAATGCGTGTGTCATGTTTCCAAAGTCAGTATAGTCGGTATGAACAATACAGACACCCTCTTCGGCTTCGATCTCTTCAAGACCCGCATCAATAAGCTCAAGTTCAAGCTCTTCTATATCCATCTCTTCGCTCATATCAAACTCAAAGATCGCTTTACGTGAAAACATAAAGTCAAGTGCACCTTTGTTCATCAACTCACCTGCATTTCTGTTGATAATGTTTTTGATGTTGGCAACTGAACGTGTGTTGTTGTCTGTAAGACATTCAACAAAGATAAGAGAACCATTTGGTCCCTTGCCTTCAAAGTTGACTTCGATCATATCTTTAGCATCTTTGCCTAAGGCACGTTTGATCGCTGCAGCGATGTTGTCTTTCGGCATGTTCTCCGCTTTAGCGTTCAAGATCGCTGTACGAAGTTTAGGGTTCATCTCCGGCTCACCGCCACCCTCTTTTGCCGCTTTTTCAATCGCTTTTGCCAACTTAGGGAAGACACGAGACATGTTCCCCCAACGCTTCATCTTTGCTGCTTTACGGTATTCAAAGGCTCTACCCATGAGATGCTCCTAATGTATAAATTATTATTAACGCGATTATATTCAATCTTGACTTTATTTCGCGTTTAGTTAGTCTAATAGACCTCTTTGACTCTTCCTACTTCACCACTCATCAGACGGACCTTAATGCCGTGTGGATGAGAAGCCGATTTCGTCAGGATGTCACGAACAATGCCATCTGTCAAATACCCGGTATCTTGATCTTGTTTGAG
>JAUVKK010000100.1 GCA_030596305.1 Helicobacteraceae bacterium
ATATTTGGACTTCTCAAGAGGCGGTACACCGTCTATGTATCCGTCCATAAAGTCGATCTCATGGGCAAACTCATGGATGATGACATTGTTATGACGAAGATGATAGGCCTCTTTTTTTGCTTCATGCCAGGTGATGACCACCGTATCGTTGGCGGACTGGCCTTGAATAACAAACTGCTCTTTGGTATAAATACCACCTGCTGACTTGACCTCTTTAACAATGACAGCGTGTGGATAGATAACGATCGTTTTGAGCGCTTCATAACAGCTCTCGACCTCTTTATGTACCAGCAGCAGACAGGCATAAAAAGCGATGATGACCTTCATCTCTTCCGTTACATCAAGCCCTACTCCTACAAAATCCTTTGTATGGATAAAGAGCAAAATAGAACGCTCAATCTTCTCTTGATCACTGGCGGAGAGTCTTTGGAAGTGTGGTGTTCTCGAGACGATCGTTTTTTGTATTTCACTAAAGGGCATTGTTTCGATCTCATGGATCCATCTTTTGCGATGCCACTCCAAAAGAAGGTAGGCACCAAACACTACGACACCCAAGCCTGCAAAGAGCAATAAGAGTGCCAAAAGATAGTTTGAAGCCATCTACACTGCTTAGAAACGGTACTCAGAGAGTATACGCATGTAGTTGGCACGCTGATAGGCAGCAGGATTAGACGTATGCTGCAGTGAGATACTCCCTTTCATCTGTGCAATAGAGTCGTACTCTTTCTCTTCCATCCACAAAACCAAGTTATCAAGAACCTCTTTTACGTACCCCTCGCCATGGGTCATTAGAGCACTCACCATCTGCACCGCGTCAGCACCGCTCATCATTGCTTTTAGGATATCTTCATGCGTATGTACCCCACTTGACGCCGCTAAAGAGCTCTCAAGCTTTTTGTAGAGAATAGCACACCACCTCAGACTCTCACTCAACTCTTGTGACTGACTTGCATGGATACGCGGAGAGGAGATGAGCTCCTCAATATCTATGTCAACCTGTACAGGACGATCAAACAGCACCAAACCTTGAGCCCCGGCCTCACTGAAACGTTTGGCCATATTGGCCGGAGCTGAAAAGTAGGCATTCATCTTAACACTTACGGGAATATTCACACTGCTGAGTACTGCATTCAGTGCATCGAGATAGAGCTGCTCAACTGCCTGACCATCCAGTTCAGGATCTGTTGGTATGTAGGTGATGTTCAGTTCAAGACCATCAGCCCC
The DNA here is from genome assembly GCA_030596305.1 of Helicobacteraceae bacterium. GTDB lineage: Bacteria > Campylobacterota > Campylobacteria > Campylobacterales > Sulfurimonadaceae > Sulfonitrofixus. The sequence continues at coordinate 1,225 of JAUVKK010000100.1, forward strand.
AGCCTCTTGCAGTTGTTTGGCATAATTGATCCATCCCCCTTCTGAGACCCCATTCAACGAAGCGATCAGTGGGATATCAATACTGTTTTTCAAAGTTGCGATCTCTTCAAGGTAGTGTTCAGACTCAAGGTTTCCAAGGTCCATATCAGGAAAGTATCCCACTGCCTCAGCATAACTCTCACTTCCTTTAAAGAGAAAATGGTCGATCTCATGGTGTTCATGGTTGATCTGTTCTTCAAAGATAGAGTGCATCACTACCGCAGCGGCTCCCGCATCTTCAAGCTTGATAATACTCTCTCGCGAAGCGGTCAACGGTGATGAACCGACGATGAGCGGGTTTTTCAGGGCCAAGCCCATATATTCTGTTGTCAAGTCCATCACCCTTCTCCTTTTGTATCTTCTTCATTCTGATTGGCTGAAAGATCACTTTGAGCTGCATAATAGCTCTCAAGATTTTTGTAACGCGCATACATCGTCTTGGCATGCAAACGCGCTGTCTCCAAAAAGCTCTTGGCATCTCCGGTATTCATCTTCTCGACCATCTTAAAACGGGTCTCTTGGTACATAAAGTTCTTGACATCGATACTCGGTACCTTATAGTCTATATGCATCGGATTTTTCCCCTCCGCAGCAACTGCTGGATTGTAACGAAACAGTGGCCACAGACCAGAGTCTACTGCCAACTTCTGATGATCCATACCGTATTTGAGATCATACCCGTGTGCCACACAGTGAGAATAGGCGATGATGATCGAAGGACCGTCATAACGTTCTGCCTCTAAAAAGGCCTTGACCGTCTGAGCGTCATTTGCCCCCATCGCTACCCTGGCTACATAGACATTTTCATAGGCTATCGCCATCATCGCCAGATCTTTCGGGATCTGTGGTTTTCCACCTGCAGCAAACTTGGCTACGGCGCCCGTAAAGGTCGCCTTGGACTGCTGTCCACCAGTGTTGGAGTAGACCTGAGTGTCGAGTACAAGGATGTTGACATTTTTACCACTGGCCAGAACATGGTCCAGCCCACCATAGCCTATATCATAAGCCCAGCCATCACCACCGATCATCCAGACCGATTTTTTGACCAGATAGTCAATAAGACCCAAAAGCTTTTTAGCCTGCCCGCCTTCTATTTCTTGAAGCTTCTGCTTTAAAAGAACGACACGTTCACGCTGTTCATAGATATCCGCTTCATCATGCTGTTCAGCCCCAAGGATCTCCTGACAAAGCGCACTGCCAACCTCATCTTCAAGATCTTTGAGCACTCTTCTTGCATTGTCAGTATGCTGATCTATCGCCAGTCTGAAGCCCAGACCAAATTCGGCATTGTCCTCAAAAAGGGAGTTTGACCAGGCCGGACCGCGCCCTTCACTGTTTTTCTTCCATGGGGTCGTTGGCAGGTTACCCCCGTAGATAGAGGAGCATCCCGTAGCATTAGCTACTACCATGCGGTCTCCAAAGAGCTGTGAAGCCAGCTTGATGTAAGGTGTTTCCCCGCAACCAGGACAAGCACCTGAGAACTCAAACAATGGTTCCAGAAACTGACTCTCTTTAGCCTTGGCATGATCAAGCTTACTGCGGTCATAGTCAGGCAGCTGCATAAAAAAGTCCCAGTTTTGTGCACCCTCTTCTCTAAGTGGCTGCTGAGGTGTCATATTGATCGCCTTGAGATTGGTCTGCGACTTGTTCTTGGCCGGGCAGACCTCAACACAGAGTGAACACCCAGTACAGTCCTCAACGGCGACCTGGATGGTGAACTGTTCTTGTTCTTCAAACTGCTTACCCTTGACCTTGGTAAAGTGAAAACCTTCCGGCCGATTGTCAAGCAGGTTCTCATCAATGACTTTGGAGCGAATGGCAGCATGCGGACAGACGATGACACACTTGTTGCACTGTATACAAACATCAGGGTCCCACACCGGGACCTCTATAGCCGTATTGCGTTTTTGGTACTGCGTTGTACCGCTCGGCCAGGTACCGTCAACCGGTATCTTAGAGACAGGCAGCAGGTCGCCGTCACCTGCTACCAGTTTTGCCGTCACCTCAGCGACAAAGGCGTCAAAATCACCTTTTATCGGCGGTATCATCTCTTTATCGCTATCTGCCTTGTCAGGGACGGTCACTTCATACAGGTTGTCAAGGGCATTCTCCACAGCAGCATAGTTCATAGCCACAATGCTTTTACCTTTTTTACCGTAACTCTTGTCAATACTCGCTTTGATCTTTGCTATCGCTTCCTCACGCTCCATTACCCCGGAAATAGCAAAGAAACAGGTCTGCATCACCGTATTGATACGACGTCCCACCCCTATCTTTTTCGCTACCGAGTAAGCATCTATGACATAGAACTTCAACTCTTTTTCTATGATCTCTTCTTGTATCTGACGCGGCAGTCTATGCCAGACAATATCTTTGGAAAAAGGAGAGTTCAACAAGAAAACCGCCCCTTTTTTGGCATATTTCAGAATGTCAAACTTCTCTAAAAAGGTACTCTGATGACAGGCTACGAAGTTGGCATTGCTTATAAGATAGCTTGAACGGATAGGACTTTTTCCAAAACGCAGATGCGAAGTCGTCATCGACCCCGACTTGTTGGAATCATAGACAAAATAGCCCTGTACAAAAAAGTCGGTCTCATCACCGATGATCTTGATCGAGTTTTTGTTTGCACCGACGGTGCCGTCTGAACCCAGACCGACAAAAACCCCTCTAAAGTCTTCATCTTTTTCAATGTCAAAAGTCTCATCCCAAGGCAAAGAGGTGTGCGTCACATCATCATAGATACCAACGGTAAAGTGGTTCTTAGGTCTCTCTTTAGTGAGTTCGTCAAAGACACCCTTGACCATCGCCGGAGTAAATTCTTTAGAAGAGAGACCATAACGTCCACCGACTACATTCGGCATGCTAAAAGGAAGCTCTCCGTTGCTTAACAGTTCATTCAGCGTCGCAATAACATTAAGATAAAGCGGTTCACCCGTGGAACCCGGCTCTTTGGTGCGGTCTAAAACAGCAATGGACTTGGTGCTTTCAGGAAGTGCTTGAAGTAGGTGCTTGGCAGAGAAGGGTTGAAAAAGGCGTACTTTGACCACGCCAACTTTCTCGCCCTTTTGCGTCAGATAGTCAATACTCTCATGTACGGTCTCTGCACCCGATGCCATAAGAATAATAATACGTTCAGCATCCTCTGCACCGACATAGTCAAACAATTTGTAGTTTCGAGAGGTCAGTGCGCCAAACTTCTTCATCTCCTGCTCAAGGATGTCGGGGAGTTCGAGATAATAGGTATTAACACTCTCACGTCCCTGAAAATAAACATCCGGGTTTTGAGAGGTACCACGTATAAAAGGGTGGTCCGGTGAAAGAGCACGTTCACGATGTTTCTTCACAAGTTCTTCATCGATCATAGCTTTGAGTACAGCTTCATCAAGAAGCTCGATCTTGCTTACCTCATGTGAGGTTCTAAAACCATCAAAAAAGTGAAGAAAAGGGATGCGTGAACGCAGGGTAGCCGCCTGAGCGATCAGCGCAAAGTCATGGGCTTCTTGTACCGAACCAGAGGGCATCAGTGCAAAACCGCTTTGACGCACAGACATAACATCAGTATGATCACCAAAGATGGAGAGTGCCTGAGCAGCAATAGAGCGGGCAGCCACATG
>JAUVKK010000076.1 GCA_030596305.1 Helicobacteraceae bacterium
AACCTCTTTTTTTGGAACACTCTTTTCTGCCTCGTTGACGATGCTCTCGACTTCACGCTGCTCTTTCTCATCTTCAAGATACTCTGAATAGAGCTGGTACTCCTCTTCAATAAGCCCATCGTGGTTTTTAAAGACAAAGAGTTTCTTGGCGATCTTGTCCACAAAGAAACGGTCATGACTGACTATGATAACGGCACCGGGAAAGTTCTGGAGCTGCTCTTCAAGAATGTTGATGGTCGGGATGTCCAGATCATTAGTCGGTTCGTCAAGGATCAGGCAGTCCACATTTTTAGTAAAGAGCAGGGCGAGTGCTACACGGTTTTTTTCACCGCCGCTGAGTGTGCCGATCTTCTTTTCAAGAAACTCTCTGGGAAAAAGAAAGTTTTTAAGATAGCCGTAGACGTGCATGTTGGAACCACGTACATTGACCCGATCTCCGCCATTTGGACAGAAGGTCTCAATAAGATTCTTGGAGTCTTCCAAGAGCTCTCTGTGCTGGTCAAAATAACCGATGGAGAACTCGCCTTGTTTAACAAGGCCTTGCGTTGGTTTTATACGTCCAAGAAGTACTTTGAGAAGGGTTGACTTACCCGTACCGTTTGGTCCGACGACGGCGATGACATCTTTTTGCAAGATACGGGTAGTAAAGTTTTTGATCAGCAGCTTGTCGCCCAGTGTAACACCGAGGTTCTCTACTTCAAAAAGCATCTTCTGTTTGTTGATACTTTTGTCACGGTTGAAGTGTTTTTCCTCACGCTGGACTTCGACACTCATCTTACGGATCATAGCGGGGTTAGTCTTGGCAGCTTCACGAAGTTGCATAAGACGCTCTTTACGTCCTTCGTTTCGCTTTAGGCGGGCACGAACACCGCGGGCAAACCACTCATTCTCCGTTTTGAGCATACCTAAAAGGTTGTCGTGCTGTTTTTGTAATGTACGGATGTACTCAGCTTTTTGTGTCAGATAGTCTGAGTAGCCACCTTTGTATTCACGCAGTGCGCCATCTTCGACCTCAATGGTCTTTGTGGCGATCTGGTCAATAAAGTAACGGTCGTGAGAAATAAAGATAAGTGTGTATTTCTCTTTTAAGATCAGCTCTTCCAAAAATTCGACCATGTAGACATCAAGGTGGTTGGTAGGCTCATCAAGGAGCAGGACATCAGGCTTTTGCAGCAGTAGTCCAGCAAGTGCCACACGACGTTGTTCCCCACCACTTAACATCATAATAGGCTTATCTTCCATATGTTTGAGGTTGAAGTGGACAAGAATACGTTCGATCTTATCGTCTAGACTCCAGGCACTGTGGTGGTCGAGGTAGCTTGAAAGATCAGAGTGCTCTTTTAAAAGTAGTTTGTCATCGAAGTTATCTGCCAGTTGCAAAGAGAGCTCATCGTAACGCTCTTTTGCATCATATAGCTCTTGAAGACCCCGCTCGACAGCTTGACGGACAGAATCCTCTGCTTCAAACTTTGGTACCTGGTCCAGCATCTTGATCTCAAGGTCCTGCTTGGTGATACGATCACCTTCATCGATGTCGATCTTGCCCATGACAGTCTTCATCAACGTAGATTTTCCACTGCCGTTTTTACCGACGATGACGATGCGCTCACCTTCGTCTATATGAAAATTGACGTTGACCAGGATCTTTTGCAAGTCATAATGTTTGTGTACGCCAAGGAGATCGATAAGTGCCATATATGCTCATTTCAATAAAGTTCGTTATTTTAGCAAAGCTGGGCTTTAGAAGGGAAAAATAGACTTTATGTGACTTTCACATTGATTCCACACTATTTTTCAGTATAATAATTTCAAATATAAGTGTAAACATATGTTTTAAAGGAATATTTTGAAAAACGAACTTATCAAACATGTCCGTGAAAACCTTGCCCAATACGAGGCTAAAGTTTTAAATGCTATTGAACCTTATAACTATGAAAAAGAGCGTTATGACATCGATTTTGCGATTGCAGTGGGTGCTACGTTTGATGACGTTGATATGGCGTCATTTTCACAGGCTGTTCGTCTGACTGACACATTTGTATCTCTTGATAAAAATGTATGCGGTGTTGTATTTGCGTTTAATGACACTGAAAATGGGATCAAAGCTGCTTCGAATCTGCTAAACAAATTTGAGATGAAGTTCTTTTCTAACAAAATATATCTTGGTATCATCAGCTCAGAAGACGAGACCGTTCCGGAAAAACAGGTTAAAAAGTTATTTGAGACCTTGCTCTACGGCATTGAGCAGGGGATGCATAATTTGCCTTTGGACTATCAACATATAGCACATTAGTCACTGACTTGTATGTTTAAAATGATACATCATTATGGAAGCAGCGACACCGACATTAAAACTTTTGATATTGGGTTCCATCTCTATCTGAACCGCTTCGTCGCAGGCAGCAAGAACATCTTGTGACAGTCCTTTTCCTTCATGTCCCATCAGTAAAACCCACTTACCAGGTACGTTTACTTCAGACAGCGGTGTCGCGTCAGTTGTGACTTCTGCCGCAAATATTTTGTAGCCTTTGGCACGCAGTGTTTTCAAGGTGACAAAAATGTCATTGTATTGATTGATCTTCAGACGACTTGCCAGACCCATAGAGACACGCAACGCTCTTCGGTTAAAAGGATTGGGTCCCTGTTTTGGTAGAAGGTATGAGTCTATCCCCAGCGCGGCAGCACTTCTTGCAATGGAGCCGATGTTCTCAGTGGACGAGATCTCGTCTAACATGATGATCTGCTCGCCTAAGTCATCAAGAGCAGTCTCATCGGGACGAATACCGTGCATCATGCAGTTGTGGTGGATCTTGTGCCCGACGATGCTCTCCATCACTTTTTTGTCTGCTACATATAGATGGGGGATCTCTTTTTGAGAGATAAGCTCTTTAAACTCTTCATAATACTCTTTTGTCGCAAGCAGGCTTTTGACTTTAATAGAGGTCTCTAAAAGTACATTGACCACTTTAGGACTATCAGCAATAAAACTGTTGTCTGCACTAAAAGTCTTGTCTCTAAGTTGGCGATAGATCTCTAAAGAGGGAGTGTCAAGGTCTGTGATCTCAGTAAAGTTCATAAACTACTTCTGCTCTCCAAAACAGTAGGTACGATACAAAAACCATGAAGCGATAGCCTTGTCACTGTAGCTGTACTCCTGCTGCTGTTTAGGGATGGAGTTGTTACGCATGTACGAGCGGACGATGCCAGTGATAAGGTAACTGATAAGCAGTGTCGCTATGGCATAAAAGTAGTCTACCATGTAGGCAACGAGCAGGGTCAAGATAATGGGCATATAGGTGAGTTTAAAAGCTACGATCTGTACTAACCATCTACATTGCTTTGTTTTAAAGGTGGGGGTTGGTTCTATCTCTGGGATAAAGTCATTCATGACGGTATTATATTCAAATACTTTAAACGATGTGAAGAGAGAGTCAAGTCTGACGATAAAAATATGCAAAAAGTAAACTTAAGTCGTCAGCTTAGCTCACTATCTTTAATGCCTTGATAAAAAACTGCTGTACTCTTCTACCATTAATTAACAAGGAATTACTATGAGCGAGCCAAGATTACAAGATATGGGTGATTACAATACATTAACAGGGGAGAAACGTCGTATATTTTGGGCCGTTATTATTGCCGGACTGATCATGGCATCAGTCTATGGTGCTGCCAGAGCTTATTTTGTTCCAGCTGATATCATTTATACTAATGATCAGATCACAAAAGTACCTACTGTAAACCATATGAAATAGTGGCGTAATAATAATGCTACAATACCGCAATTTTTTAATGATGAAGGTCTAAGATAATGGTAACTGCAATAATCGGAATATACACATTATATGTATTGATTAGAATTTATGTCAGTGTGATGCAGATCGGTTATGTCAACCAGGCGAAACGTCAAAGTGCGGTGTTGATGACAGCAGCAGAGTTTTTGAAAGCGGGTAACTACGCGGTTGCTAAAGAGAAACTTTCTATGTTTACTACGATGCTGGACTTTGTGATCTTTATGGCGTGGATGAGTTTTGGTATCAGCTGGATCGAGCAGACCTTTATGGTCTATGATCCGACGTTAGCAACCATCTTTGCTGTTTTGGCCTTTATCTTGGTCAACGGTCTCATCTCTATGCCGATAGAGTATTATGAGAAGTTTGTTTTAGATGTGGAGTATGGCTTTAACCGCTCTAGTATGAAGCAGTACATTAAAGACACTGTTATCTCAACTCTGTTGACAATTGTCTTTGGTGCTTTGATCGTCTGGGGTATCTACGCCATCATCATCTCTACAGAACTTTGGTGGCTCTGGAGCTTTCTGTTTATCTTTGGCGTTATTGTTCTGTTGAACATGTTCTTTCCAACACTTCGTGCACTCTTCTTTGACAAGTTGACCCCGCTCGAAGATGAGGAACTTAACAAGCAGATCACCCGTCTTATGGATGAGACAGGCTTTCAAAGCTCGGGTGTCTTTATCTCTGACGCCTCCAAGCGTGATGCCCGTCTGAATGCTTACTTCGGCGGTTTGGGCAAGACAAAACGTGTTGTTCTTTTTGATACACTTTTAGAGAAATTGACACCAAATGAGCTGTTGGCAGTACTCGGTCATGAACTTGGGCACTTCCAGCATGGTGATATCTATAAAAACATGGCCTTGATGGGCGGTATGCTTTTTGCGATGTTCGCTCTTTTCGGGAACCTGCCTGACACACTGTACATGGAACTTGGTGTGCAGAAAAGTGCCGCGAACATGATGATACTCTTTATGTTGGTCATGCCGCTGCTGAGTTTTGTGATGATGCCGATCATGGGGATCATGAGCCGTCACAACGAGTATGCCGCAGATCAAACAGGTGCAGACTTGGGTGGTAAGTTCTTCTTGAGTGAAGCACTGAAAAAGCTGGTGAGCGAAAACAAAAGTTTCCCGCTCTCGCACCCTATCTATATCTTTTTCTACTACACCCACCCGCCGGTGTTGGAGCGTCTGAAAGAGCTTGGTTTTGATATCCATGCAAATGCTGATGACGCACTAGAGGGAACATGCCCGTCGATCGATTGATATCGGTCAATGAGTGGTTAACACTTATAACCACAGAGCTAAAAGATGTGGTTGAACGTCCCAGACGTGAGGCGCAACTGCTCATTATGGCACTGTTAGATAAAGACGAACTGTGGTTGATGACGCATGAGACAGACCTCATAGAAGAGGGTGAAAAACTTGCCTCTTGGGTAGCACGTCGCAAACAGAACCAGCCCATGGAGTACATCACCAATCGTGTCAGCTTCTATTCGCAGGAGTTTCACATAGAAGAGGGGGCATTGATCCCCCGACCTGAGACAGAACTGCTTATCGATGAGGTCCTGGCCATCGCAGACATAGAACAGGAACTTACTATTGTTGAAGTGGGTGTTGGAAGCGGCATCATCTCTACTGTGCTGGCTCAAGAGTTGCCTAAGGCGAAGATCATTGCCGTAGACATTAGTGCGGATGCACTGAAGGTCGCTAGAAAGAA
>JAUVKK010000123.1 GCA_030596305.1 Helicobacteraceae bacterium
ATCTCTCTATGGTGCTCTTTACATAGCGGCACAAGGTTGCTTCGGTGGTCTTGATGGAAATGGCCGATAAAACCGGCACTGTTGGCTGAGGCCTGATGCGAGATATGATGTACATCTTCCGCCGTAGCGCCACAGATAACACACTTGGTCACATAGAGCTCTTTGTTGTACTTGGAGGTGCGTTTTTTAACCAGAAGTTCCAGTTCATCAAAGTCATTGGATAGACGCTTTCTTATCTTATTCGCACTGCTTAAAAATTCTTCATCCATATGCAGTGACCTTGCAAACTCCAGACCATAGACAGAACTGCCGCTTCCGGCCTGTAAGATACGGTTGAAAAGCAGTTTGTCCTGGGCTTCATCATACTCCACGCTCAAGTGAAGGTCAACCACATTTTTGAGTTTCTTGACCTCAGGCATTGTGGCAAGTTGATGCAGATGCGTCGCAAATAGAAAGATCGAGCGCAGTTTGGTCAGTTTCATGATGGCACTGGCCACAATAGAGACACCGGAGAGTGTCTCAGTACCATGCGATATCTCATCCCCTAAAACAAGAGAGTGCTGCGAGGCACGTTTGAAGATATTTTTAAGTTCCAGCATCTCGACAGCGAAGGTCGAGAGCCCTTTAGCCAGGTTATCTTTAGAGACAATTCGGGTAAAGATGGAGTCATACAACGAAAACTTCATCGCATTGGCCGGAACATAAAAGCCTGACTGCGCCAGAAGTACGGCGATCCCGATACTCTTCATCAACGAAGATTTACCGCTTGAGTTGATCCCATATAAAAGTACCCCGTTAATGTTGTGGCCGTCATGCACACTGACATCGAGCATCACCGTTTCAGGGTAAGGCAGATCAAGGTAGTCGCGTGTCCCCATCACAACGTCATTTGGCACATAAATACCCTGACGCTCCTGGATCTCAATGAGCGGGTGGCGCAGTGCCATGATCTGCATAAAGTTCTCATCCTCACGTACATCAACGATCGTCGGACGGGCATGGTTGTACTGTTCAGCTGTTTTAGCTGAACTTACCGCTACATCCAAGTCGGCAACATAGTGGATAACACGCTCTAAAAGAATGGTGTAACGTCTCTCAAAAAGTGCCTGCAGATTGACAAAACGCTCTTTTGCCAAAGCAACGATCTTCAGACGGTTGCGCATGATCTTGTCTGAGAGTTGATCTGTCAGTTCTGAGGTGATCTTGACATTATTGGTCAGTTTTTTGATACTAAAAGAGCTAAAGTCGATAGAGAGGCCCTCGATCTCGATCTTTTCATCTTTGAATATCTTCTCTATCATCGACCAGCGGTTTTTACTCAAAGAGATATAGTAGCCCTCTTTTTCAAGCAGTCCCAAACTTACATAGTTTCCGCCGTTGGAACTTGTCACTCTTGAGAGCATCTCCTCAATTCGAGCCATAACAACTTGAAAGGTCTGTAACATACGTGCATTTTCATCAACCAGCGTGTCAATACTTACATCTACACCTCTCATCAAAAAGTTCTCATCGATCGTCGCCATTGTGAAACGCCGAGAGGTCTCAAGGTCAACACTCTTTTGAATATCACGAATAAACTCGTTGATCTCAAGGTCTGAAAAAGGTGTTTTTTGGATCTTATGCTTTTTGATGTAGTTCATCAGCTCCTGAACACCCCTGAGCGACTCATAAACGTAGTTCATCTCAAAAGGGTGCAGGCGGCCGAGGCTGATACGACGGGCCAGACGTTCAAGATCGTAGATACCGCGAAGTGTCTCATCAAGTGTACGTGTATGCGCGTTTACACGGTCTATGAGGTTGTAACGGCGTGTTAGCTCATCTTTTTCAAGTAGCGGATTAAGCAGACGCTCTTTCAATAGACGTTTGCCTATGGCGGTACAGGACTTATCGATCAACTTGAACAGTGTCATTTCACTGCGGTCTTTTGAGATCACCCCAAGTTGTTCCAGTGCGTTGTTTCCCAGGTACATATAGCGACGGTTGTCGATCAGCTTCGGACGGTTGAGCTTTTGGATGATGTGGTAGTCGTGCTCGATAACAAAATGGACCAGGATCGCCAGTGATTCTGAGATCATCGGCGAACGTTCAAGGTCTAAATGCTCTATGGGCGAGAGCAAGGATTGAATATTATAGACATTTTGGAACAATTCGTTTTGATACGCGATCTTGTGACGGTCGTTATTGATGCTGTAGTGAAAACGGTCAGCTATCTCAAGATAGCGAAGTACCTCTTTTTGGTTCTCTACACCCTCTGAAAAGGTGATAACCACTTCTGAGGTCTTATGCACATTAAGCAGGTTAAAGATCTCATCAAGGGCAAAACTCTGATCTTCAGAGGTCCCATGAGCTTCATAAAGCCATGTCTTGCCGGTTGTCACATCAATAGCACTGTAGCCGACTGAGAAAATATCTCTGTGTTGATCGATCACCAATGAGGCGATGTAGTTGTCTTCGTTGTCGGTCAAATGGTCAAAGTTGGTACCCGGAGAGATGATCTGTGAGACATAGCGACTCACCTTAGGCGGCAGCCCTTTTTGGCGGATCACGATCACCGTATATTTTTTCTCTTGTATCAAACGCGCCAAATAGCGTTCAAACGAGACTGCAGGCACACCGGCTAAAAGCGGGTTTTTAACAGAATTTTCGACAATACTTTTGTTTTTCTTGGTCAGCTGAATGTTAAGCAGCTCCGCCATCTCTTTGGCTTTACCCACCTGCATGTCGTCATTGTTGACCTCATAGACCTCATAAAAGGTCCCGATCTCCATAAAGATGACAGTGTCGCTGCCGTACTTATTCTCAAAGTGTGTCTGGAGTTCAAAATAGACCTCGGTCAGAAGCTTTTTTTTGTCGGTAAGAAGAGAGGTGATTTCACTGGCTAACATCGATGGCGCGTCCAAAAAATTAATTGGGTTATTATACCACAGTGTCCTATTCTTGGGAGAGATTTATTAATAACTGTTCCTCAACAGAGACTATACTGACAGATAGATGCAATCAAGTGACATCTTTAGTATAGTATATTGAGTGTTTTACTCAAGACAACATGCTATTTAATACATTTTTGTTATAATTCTCTCAATAAATACGGGGTGGCTAGTAACCCCTTAGGAGTTTTTTATATGATCAAAAGACCTGAGCCTATTGATGAAGAGGTGATCTTTGACGGACGCAGCCTTATCACTGAAACAGATCTTAAAGGTATTATTACCTTTGTTAACCGTAAATTCGTTGAGATGACGGGTTACTCTAAACAAGAAGCTATCGGACAGTCTCACAATATTTTACGTCACCCAGACATGCCAAAAGCAGGATTTGAGGGGATGTGGAAACTCATCAAAGAGGGTAAGGTCTGGGACGGTTATGTCAAGAACCTCCGTAAAGATGGCAGATACTACTGGGTTGATGTGCACATCGTTCCTAAAAAAGATGAAAATGGCACCATTATCGGCTACATTGCATCTCGTAAAGTAACGGATCCAAAACGCCTTGAAAGTACAATCATTCAGTACAAAAAACTACGCGACGCAGAGTAAGAGAAGTATTCCTTCTCCGCTCAACGTTACACCCCTCACTAACCTTTAAACTACTTGCCCTGCTAAAAACTTAATTTTTCTTATCTGCATTTATCGTTATACTGCTATGTTAAGGATATATATGCGCTTTTTACTTTCACTTTTATCATCATTTTTTATCACGATCACCCTACTTCATGCTGAGGAGAAGAAGATGTCTATTTATGACTTTAATGTAACAACGATCGAAGGCAAAGATATCTCAATGTCTCACTATAAAGGCAAGGTCCTCTTAATTGTCAATGTTGCCAGCGAATGCGGCTTCACCCCTCAGTATGAAGGTCTGGAAAAGCTCTATGAAGAGTACAGAGATGACGGTTTTATGGTGCTTGGTTTTCCCTCGAATCAGTTCGGTGAGCAGGAGCCTGGAAGTGATGATGACATCGTCTTTTTTTGCCAGGGTACCTATGACGTACAGTTTGACATGTTCTCAAAGATCGATGTCAACGGAGATAATGCCGACCCGATATATAAGTACCTCAAAGATCAACAGAGCGGTTTTCTATGGACAGAGTCTATCAAATGGAACTTTACCAAGTTCCTGGTTGATCGAGAAGGCAATGTCGTTGAGCGCTACGGCTCTTCAACCAA
>JAUVKK010000249.1 GCA_030596305.1 Helicobacteraceae bacterium
CACCGTTACAGACTGCTTGAGTGTGGTAGATCATCTGTTCGAGAGTCGCACTAAGGGTGTCTTTTTTGCCGCCAAAACTCATGTTAAGACTGTCTCCTACCAGGATGATGTCAGCTATCGGGTCGAAAAGTTTGGCAAAAAGGGCATCATATGCAGTGATCATTGTCAATGCACGTTCACCCTTTGCCTTTTTAATCTTTGTAATAGAGAGTTTTTTATTCATTTTTTCTCATTCTTATAATGTGTAAGTATCGTGATTTTATCCAAAAGTGGTACAATTTCGTTTAAATATTACAATTATAGTATATATCCCCCTTTTGGAGACAGTTTGAAACATCTAGTCGCGTACATCACAACAGGTTTTCCTGAAAAATCATTTACTGTAGATCTTGCCTTAGCCTTAGGTGAGAATGGCGTTGATTCACTTGAACTCGGGGTCCCTTTTTCGGATCCTGTTGCAGATGGCCCGGTTATTGAAAAAGCTAACTTTTTAGCTCTGGAAAAAGGGCTGCGTTTCAGCGATGTCTTAGATGTATCAGAGCAGATCGCACCAAAAGTAGACACACTATGGATGGGATATTTTAACCCGTTTTATCAGTACGGCATGGACGCTCTGCTCAAAAAAGCACAGGAGATCGGTGTGAGCGGCATGATCATTCCAGACCTTCCGCACGAAGAGGCAATGGCTTATAGCACTCAGTTTAATGTTAATGCTGTCAGTAACATCAGTTTTGTTGCACCGACTGATGATGATGCTCGTGTTAAAGAGGTGGTCTCTGATGCTAAGAAGTTTATCTACCTTGTTGCCTATGCAGGGATTACAGGCAGTGGCCAGAGTGAAGACTTGCAGCCTATTATTACTTCGATCAAGTCACATACTGAGACACCTGTCTATGTTGGTTTTGGTGTTAATGAAAAGACAGCAAAAGAGAAAGTAGAAGGTGCTGACGGCGTTATTGTAGGTTCTGCTTTTGTAAATGTCCTGTTACAAGATGATCTTGGCTTCCAGCAGAAGATCGAAAAATGTTGTTCTATTGCGAGAGAGATCAAACAGAAGATCAACGAGTAATCATTTTATACAATGCGTTATTGCCCTCTTCTTTTTTTGACACTTTTGGCCATACCGGCGCATTCTGGTACGTCGCTGTATGAAGCGTTAAAAAGTCTGCCGCAGCCTTACGTTCAGCCCACTTTTAAACTTTTTTCGGATGGCAGTATAAGACTTGCCGAAAATATACTTTCAGATGAATTTAACCGTTATTCGATGAATGCGATGCTGCAGAAGCAGTTTACTCTTTACAATGCAGGCCTTGGCAAAGATTATATTGTTGAGGATATCAATGTCAACAAGTCAATGTCGGGCGAAGCGAGAGCACTGACCGAGGACACCATTTACACACAGATAGCATTGATCACTGCTGTCGGTATTTTGGTTGTTCTGCCTGAAAGTATCTCGAAATGGGACATGGAAGAGTTACAGAAGAAGTCACTGGGCGATCGTTGGATGGAACATGTGACAACGAAACCGGTGTGGGATGAAGATGAGTGGGCCATTAACTATATCGGACATCCTGTCTTTGGCGCGGTCTATTACACTATGGCAAGAAATGACGGGTTTGATATTTTTGAATCAGCACTCTATTCAACGGTTATGTCAACATTTTTCTGGGAATACGGCTATGAGGCATTTGCCGAGATCCCTTCTATCCAGGACCTTATCTTTACACCTTTATTAGGATCGATTCTAGGTGAGGGCATGCACATACTGGAGGGTAAACTGGATGATAACAAGGGTGTAATATGGGGCTCAAAAGGGCTTGGAAGTTTCAGCTATTTCTGGCTTGACCCTATGGGAAATATGGCGCAGGGGCTAAGTGAGACCTTTGACATCTATGTAACGATGGAGTTTGCAAACTTTTCGCACCATAATGACCTCTCCCAGTTTCGCTACACTAATGAACAGGCAGACCCTGTACGTTTTGAAGATCGTGACTATGGGATCATGCTAACTTTCTATTAGACGTCTTAAGCCCTTAATTGTTTACATTGCTGTGTTATAATTTCACCATGTAATTTGTAACACTATCACGATCCGGGGACGACATGGCTTCGACAGGAGTAGTTCGGGATCTGGTTGCATGTCGGACTGAGCAATTCCGTTACGCGGCTCACCTTGCTTAAATGCAAACAACACAAATTACCGCCCAGCTTACGCAGTAGCATAAGTTTTAACCCCTCGAAAGAG
>JAUVKK010000255.1 GCA_030596305.1 Helicobacteraceae bacterium
ACTTGGTCTTCGATCTTTTTTGAGAGTGCTTTACCATCAAGAATCTGCATTTAGAGGAGTCCTACATTAAAATTTCGATATTATAACGGCTAATGTCTAACAAGGTGCTTTTAATGAAGAGCTTATCGGCTTTTACACTACTTTTTATATTCCTAAATTTCCTTAATGCAGATGTCTCGTTTATTACAGAATCAGAGTATGCCTCACAGCTCTATCACAGTCCAAGAGGCATTGGCTGTTTTAAGTGTCATGGCGAAAAAGGTGAGGGTAAGCTTATCGCCACATACAAAGACAAAGGTGAGAAAAAATATTTTAGTCCGCCTGCGATCAATGAACTAGATTACAAAAGCTTCGATGCGGCCATGAAAAAGCGCCAAAAAGGGATGCCTCGATACTTCTTGACACAACAAGAGATCAAAACGCTTTATGTCTATCTACACCCTGAAGAGGGTATAAATGCTAATTAACGACACAAAGATCATCCAAGAGGCCATTGATAGCCAAAACCTGGATCTTCTTGATGAGTTTGTCTTTCCAAAAAAGCGTATTATTAACAAAAGAAGTGATTTCAAGTCACCTTTGATGCTCTCTGCACACAACCTCAAACATCTAAACAAGATCCCTGACCTAAAGACCGATTCCATCATCTTAAACCTTGAAGACGGTGTCTCTGCTGAGATGAAACCGTATGCACTCCGTTTGGTGATGTTGACGCTGAGTGCTTTAGATAGCAGTGATAAAAAGATCATTGTCCGTGTTAATGCCCTGGATGAGGGTGGTGCAGAGGAGATAGGGCTTCTCAACAGCTTTAGACCGGATGCCATACGTGTACCAAAGATCAAAACAGCAGATGATGTCAGCAGAGCCGTAGAACTGTGTGACAGTGAGATAGAACTTCACCTCTCCATAGAGACAAAAGAGGCATGGTTAAACCTTTCAACACTAAAGGTCAACGAGAGAGTTAAAGCTTTTTACCTTGGGATCTTGGATCTATTTGCCGATATGGGTCTTTCTCAAGAGCTGATTCAAGTAGATAATCCACTTATTCAGCACATCTTGGGACACTTTTTACTTACCAGCAGAGCTCTTGGTATAAAACCTGTCTCATTTGTTTTTCAAGACTATAAAGATGAAACAATGTTCCAATCATGGTTGGACCTTGAAAAAAAGATGGGGTTTGACGCTAAAGGCTGTCTATCTCCCAAACAGGTAGAACAAACTATGGTGACGTTTGGTGCGGATGAAGCTGCATTAGAACGGGCTAGATACATTGTTAAACGTTTTGAGCAAGAACGAGAGCAGGGTATTACGGGCTTTAGTGATGACAAGTATGGTTTTATAGACGATCCGATCTACAAAGGGGCTCTTGCACTCTTAAAGTAGTGTTCTTCTGCACAAGTATTGCCCAATGCTTCTGTTTATCCTCTTTATGTGACTCCACCAACTAAACAGTAACTCACTTTTATCAACTTTATAGCGCATTCCATGTATCATAGATTATTACAAGTAATCAGGAGAAGTTATGAAATTAAAATACGTAGGCGACTTGCCGTCAGTCTCAAGCAAAGGTGTTGGTTTTGACAAAACCCAACCGGACAAATATAATCTTTTACAACCAGCAGTAGAACTGCTCGAAGCACTGAGCTATGGTGCAACAGAGACTACTCAGCATCTGCACAACCTTAGTGGACAGAGTTTTAGTGATGCAGATCTGTTAGAGATGCTTAAAAAGCATTGTGTTGATGTAAATAAGATGTTTGCAACGTGTGAAGATAAGACCAACGAACTTATTGAGCGCCTTATCACTCGTGTTCTTGAGAACACTATGATCAGTGAAGACGGGCGTAAAGCATGGCTTAACAACATCAAGTTGATGCGTGACTATTACCTGCAGTATGTTATCAACGAAACGGCTTATAACTGTGCTCTAGATGCCTTGGCACAACAGGTCAAGGTTGCTAAGGTCAAAGAGGTCATATTCCCAATGTACAAAAACTATGGATCAGTCCTGCATGATCTTATAACAGTGCTTGGACATCTTAAGGCACCAATCGATGCAGAGTTAAGTGTAGAGGCTGGTGGTGATAAGTTTGAAGGGAAGTTCTCTATCACACATCGATAGAGAAGAGGTTACAAAGTAGAATAACTACTTTGTTAAGTTATGTCTAACGTCCTATAGCACGGT
>JAUVKK010000033.1 GCA_030596305.1 Helicobacteraceae bacterium
GCAGAGGAGATGATGATATAAACATCTGTCATCTTACGGATCTTTTTGCACAGTTCCAGTCCATCCATCTCAGGAAGAGAGAGGTCCAAAATAATCAAGTCAAACGTGTTAACGGCAAGAGAGGCTAAAGCCTGAGAGGGACGCAGCAGGTGTGTTACCCGGATGCCCTCTTTATTTAAGTATTTTACTAAAAGATCAGCCATCTGCTGGTCATCTTCGATCAAAAGAAGTTCTAACGCTTGCATAGGTACCTTTCTGTATTTTTCTTAATCGTACCCAATAAACCAAAACGGTTCATATACAAGCTTACGAATCTTTTCCCTTTTTGATCTTGCGCTCGTTAAAGAAACTAGAGAGAGTTTTGTAGTATTTGGTGTTGGCAAGTCCCTCTTTTTTAAGGCCTGTCAACTGTACATTCACTGATTTCTCGATCTCACTGACAATGTAGTCAAGGTCATCACTGATAGTAATGAGTTTGATATCGGAAATATCGATCATATCGTGTGATATCAGACACTCTTCGATGAAGTCTATCAGAGGGTTATAGAACTCTTCGCCCACAAGAAAGATCCGAACACCCTCTACTTTACGAGTCTGCACCAGAGTCAAAGCTTCAAAAAGCTCATCAAGCGTACCAAAACCACCGGGGAAGATGACATAGGCCAGAGAGTATTTGACTAACATCACCTTACGTGAGAAGAAGTAGTCGAAGGTCTCCTCTTTTGTGGTGTAAGGGTTCTGAACCTGTTCAAAGGGAAGATCGATGTTCAGACCGATAGACTCAACACCACCGCCTTCAAAGGCACCACGGTTTGCTGCTTCCATAATGCCGGGGCCGCCGCCCGTCAATACATTAAACTTCTTGGCTGCCAGCTTCTTGCCAAACTCTACAGCCATCTTGTAGTACTTGCTATCTTCTTTTGTTCTGGCACTTCCAAACACAGTGACTGCAGGACCTAACTCGCCTAGCTCATCAAAACCTTTGACAAAGTCAGCCATGATTTTGAACATACTCCAGGCATCAGCAGACTTAATGTCACGCACATAGCGTTTTACGACCTCTTTGGAGACATGTTTTCCATTTGACATCAGTTCAACCTTTGAAAATTTTCACAGCAATTTCACCACTACTGACTAAGATCTTTGCTTTTGCAACCATTTTACCATCTTTATGTATCTGCACATCATCATACATATGAAGTTCTAAAAATGTTCCTCGTTCAAGACGCATAAGCGTTTCGTCATCAATGGTAGTCCCGGCAATATTGAGATAAAACCCGGCTAACAGCCTTTTATCGGTAACCGCCTCTTGCAGTAAAAGCAGAAGCTTGCCATCGCTCTCTTGTAAGCGATTTGCCATAAAAGGCAGGCTCTCATCTAATAGTAAAACTGCTCTGTTTTTAGCAAATGTATTTATTTTGTATATGAGACCCGGTTTTAACACTTTGGTTGCGATCGTTCCAAGAACTGCCTCTACCTTTGTCCCTGTTGCATCACTACCCTCTGAAACTTCTTCCTTCTCTAACTGCGCTGGCAAGTTCTCTGCCACAGGCTCTTTTGTAAAAGTGAAAGAGATCATATGCTGAACATCACCTTGTAAAACAAGTAGACCTTGATCCATTATATTCTCACTGCCACCCTTGTTTGGCATGTAACTATCTAACTCTTTTTCAAGAATGTAGACAATCTCCTTACAGACATCTTGTATAAGCTCTTGTTCCAAGGAGGTAAGAACCCTCTCGAGAGAGGCATCTCTATTTTTAGAGCCAAACCGCGCAGCTATAATACGCAAGGCAAGCGTGTTATCAACAGAGAGGTTGTCAAGGTAGCGGTCGTATAAGGCATAAGAGTAACAACGTTCACATGCAGGCGTATGTTTGGACACTTTGACATCATCGCATACAAGGCCCAAGTTCTCAAGGTAGCTCTCAATACCCTTAGCAACTTTAGCCATACGTACCCCAAACAGGATGTCGCTGTTTTTATCATCATGCGGGGAGGAAAATATCTCGAGTAGAGAATCTATCTCATTTTGTGAGAGAAGATCTTTAGTGGTGCTCATAATGCTTAAAACTGCTCGCGCAGACGTTTAAAGAGACCCGCCAAGCCACTCTCTTTTGGCTGGACATAAACTTGTCGCTCAAGCTTTTTGACCAGCTCTTTTGCAATAGCACGAATATCCCTGCTTGGCAGCGAAGAGGGAAATGCCTTGGAAAAAAGGGCACGTCGTTTAACTGAACCAGAGACCTTGACATCAGCATTGATCTTGCCTAAAAATCTAAGGTCAAGGTCAGCTCTAATGTTAGCAAGAGCAACTTTTTGGATACGTTCAAAGATTGAATGAGCCTCTTGTTCATTAGCGACCTGGTTCAGCACCATCAACATATCGTTTCGCTCACGAGCAACTACTTTTACAGTTGCATACGCATCCGTGATCGCAGCAGGGTCAGGTACTGTGACAACAATAACATCATCCGCTGCTTGCAAAAAGAGCTGGGTGTTTTTATTAATACCTGCTCCTGTATCGACAATAAGGATATCAAGATCATTCAAGATCTCAGCCTCTTTCATAAACTGCTCAAAGATCTCACTGTCAGAGTAGTTCAGGATCTCCTCGCCACTCTCACCCGGGATCAAGATAAGATTATCCGTTACCTTGATCAGTATCTCTTCTAAACGTGCCTCGCCTTTAAGCAGGTGCAGGATGTTTTTATTGACAGAGACGTTGAACATAACATCGAGGTTGGCAAGACCGATATCTGCATCAAAGATACCGACTTTCACGCCTGCAGATGCCAAAATATATGCAAGGTTAGAGCTGATCGTACTTTTACCGACCCCGCCTTTACCACTGGTGACAGCAATGAAACG
Source organism: Helicobacteraceae bacterium (assembly GCA_030596305.1). Taxonomy (GTDB): domain Bacteria; phylum Campylobacterota; class Campylobacteria; order Campylobacterales; family Sulfurimonadaceae; genus Sulfonitrofixus. Next base: position 2,872 of record JAUVKK010000033.1, read on the forward strand.
GGTCTTTTTTGCACGGTTGTTTTGATGCATCAGTGTGTTCCTAGTCTCTGCAGAGGGATGATAACACTTTCACGTTCAGACCAGTGTGGATGAGGAAGTGTTAACTTAGGCGTGTTCATCTTAACCCTGTCAAAAAGTATAAGGTCCAAGTCAAGCGTGCGAGGTGCATTGGCAAAACTGCGTCTGCGGCCAAAACGTTTTTCAGTTCTCAGCAGAAAATCCAACAATTCACGAGGACGCATTGAGGTACTGATCTCTATGACCGAGTTTAAAAAATCTTCTTGATCCGTGTAGCCAAAAGGAGGATTTTGTAAAATCGGTGCGGTGTGTAAGACAATAATGTTCTGATGACGTTTTAAAAAGTGTAGAAGGTGTTGGAAACGGCGTGTGACATCACCGACATTACCACCAATACCGATGATGGCTCGGTGGCGAAAGTGTGTCACAGTTTTGTACGATGCAGGAAACCCTGCCTCTTTATAAAGAGTAAGCGTCGAAGAGAGCTTTCGTACAATCCCCACGGCAGTTACGCTTGTGGTTGCTGTTGTGCCGCTGTTTGTTGTGCTTTCATCGCCTGAACTTCTTGCATGATCTGACTCATACCAAGCATAGCCAGGTGGTAACCGAATGGACCGAAACCAACAACAGATGATGCACATACAGGTGCGATCATGTTCTCTTTTCTAAACTCTTCACGACGGTGAATGTTAGAGATATGAACTTCAATAGTCGGGATCGCAACAGCAGAGATCGCATCGCGGATCGCGATAGATGTGTGTGTATACGCGGCAGCGTTGATGATGATGCCTTGGGCTTCACCATAACACTCCTGGATCTTGTCAACGATCTCACCCTCTAGGTTTGACTGGAAAAATTCAACTTCCATGTTGTTTTTGTCTGCAAAGTCTTTCATCTGAGCATGGATCTGCTCTAACTTCATTGGTCCGTAAATAGCTTGTTCACGAACACCTAACATATTAAGGTTTGGACCTTGGATTACGACAACTTTCATTGTATACCTTTAATTTATATAATTGCCATGCATTATAGGTAAAGATTTATTTTAATCCCTTGAAACAGCAGTAATTATTAATAACCTTCTACATCTAAATCGATATAATCACAGTAACAATATTTAAAATGAGAAACTATGAAGATCATCACTCCTGAAACCATCCTCTCTCCTGCTCAACAGCTTAGCGGTATGAGTATCGCTTTTGACACCCATATACGTGCAATAGGCCCACTGCATGAACTGTTAGAACAGTTTCCTGAAGCTGAGTTTATCGAGACACCCCTGCACTCTATGGTGATGCCCGGGCTAATCAACCCCCATGTCCATCTCGAATTCTCAGGCAACAAAAGTACCCTAAAGTATGGCTCTTTTGTGGAGTGGCTCTACTCGGTCATCGAGCATCGTGAAGATATTATTCAAGGGTGTGATCAGCAGTGTATGGCTAAGGCCTGTGACGATATGCTTCGCAGCGGTATTACTACTTTTGGTGCGGTAAGCTCATATGCTATGGACTTGGAAACAGCGGCTAACGCTAAACAGAAGGTGATCTTTTTTAATGAGGTCATAGGTTCTCAAGCTACGATGGCAGACACCCTGTATGACGATTTCATGTCACGCCTTGAAGCTTCAAAGCAAGTCCAGAGAGAAGGCTTTCAAGCCGGTATTGCCATCCATTCACCATACTCCGTGCACCCTGCACTCATCAAACGTGCTCTTGCCCATGCAAAAGTACACAACTTGGTCACTTCAGCCCACTACATGGAGTCTCCGGCGGAGAAAGAGTGGCTGGAGAATAACAGCGGTGAGTTTGAACCGTTTTTCAAAGAGTTTTTAAAACAGGATTACTCGGTCAACACCTCTAAGGAGTTTTTGGAACTTTTCAAAGAGAAGCCGACACTGATGACCCACGTTGTACAGGCCAACGACGAAGAGCTGAAACAGCTCTCTAAAGATGGGCACAGTGTTATCCACTGCCCCATCTCCAACCGACTTTTGGGTAACGGTGCTATTGACCTTGAGCGACTCGATGCCAACAGTGTACCGTGGGTCATGGGAACAGACGGACTAAGCTCCAACTACGCTCTTGATCTTTTTGAAGAGATGAAGATCGCTCTGTTTATGCACGCTGATGCCGACTTGATGCCACTGGCAAAAGAGCTGCTTGCAAGTGCTACTTCAAAAAGTGCTCAGGCACTGGGACTCAACACAGGAGAGATCGCTGTTGGTAAAGAAGCTGATCTTCTAGTCATCGACTTAGAAACAACACCGAACGAGCAACTGCCACTGCATTTACTACTGCATGGTTATAATATTAAAAAAATATACATTAACGGAAATGAGGTTTCATAATGGAAGGTCTTAAAAAACTTTTTCTCCCTATCACAGCAACGTTAGGCTTTATACAAAAGTATTTCAAATCAATGCTTTTTCTACTGCTTCTCTTTGTACTTTTTGCGCCACAAAACGAGCAGGACCTAGTCCCGAACAACCTTCAGGAGATTAAGCTTGTCGGTCCTATTTTCGATACAACAGAGGTAGTCGAACAGCTGGACAAAGCCCGTGAGAACGATAAGGTCAAAGGGGTTCTTTTGACTGTTGACTCTCCAGGCGGTACGGTGCCTCCATCGATCGAAGTGATGTACGCCGTTAAACGTCTCAAAGAGGTCAAGCCAGTTGTCGTCTATGCAGCAGGGACATTGGCAAGCGGCTCTTACTACGCCTCGGTCTATGCCAATGAGATCATCGCTAATCCCGGTTCTATGGTCGGTTCTATCGGTGTTATTATGCACGGTGCCAACCTCAGCGGGCTCATGGAGAAGATAGGGATAAAATCTCAGGTCATCCAAGCGGGTAAGTACAAGCAGGTCGGTACAGCTGACAGAGAGTGGAGCAAAGTAGAGAAACAAGAGCTTAACAAGGTCATTCAGGGCACCTACAAGATGTTTGTTCATGATGTCGCTCAAGGGCGTGGTCTAGATGAGAAAAAGTCACACATCTACGCAGATGCGCACATCTTTACGGCAGCTCAAGCCAAAGAGGTTGGACTTGTAGACAGTCTCGGCGTCTCATACGATGCAAAAAAACGTGTTGAAACGTTGAGTGAAGTCACAAAACCGCACTGGAACAGAGAGGATAAATTCGATAAGTTGATGAAGAAGCTTTCGTCTGAGACTGCCAGTATGGTGCACCTCTACTTCCCGGAACTCTCACTGCGTTAATCTCTATTTTTGACTAACCTGATATAGCTCTCTTTATCAACTGCTTTTGAGAATAGAAAGCCTTGGTAATAATCACACTCTTTTTCAATCAGGTAGTTGCGTTGATACTCCTCTTCTACTCCTTCAGCGATAATGTTCAGATCGAGGGTCTCTCCCATGGCAATAATAGTATCAAGTAAGACTGCCTTTGAACCATCCTCCGGGATCAGTTCAACAAATGATCTGTCGATCTTTACTGAATCTATCGGATACTGATGAAGATACGAGAGTGCAGAGTAACCTGTACCAAAGTCATCCAGGCAGATCAAAACACCTAAAGCCTTTAATCTGTTTAATACCGCTACCGTGGCTTCTGTTTTTGTAAACATCACACTTTCAGTAATCTCTAATGCCAACTGAGCAGGATGGATATTATTGGCATCAATAGCCTCTTTTATAACACTATAAATATCATCACTCTGTATCTGTCGTGTTGAGATATTGAGAGAAATATGAAGATCATTGTGACCAAGTCTGTTCAGGTGCGCGATCATTCGGCACCCCTCTTCAATGACCCACCTGCCTAACTTGATGATAAAGCCTGTGCTCTCCGCCAACTCTATAAACTGATCGGGAAAGATAAGACCGTCATTGCAATGTTCCCACCGTATCAGTGCTTCTGCACCAATCAGTTTATTGGTTTTGGTCTCAAGCTTGGGCTGATAATGGAGTACAAATGCACTGTTTTGCAGCGCCTTTGACATCTCATGTTCCAGGCGCACTCTCTTTTGCACATCAACATTAAGTGCCTCGGTGAAAAAGTTAAAGTTGTCACGTCCCATCTCTTTGGCTTTATACATCGCGATATCGGCATTTTTCATCAATGTCGTTATATCTTCACCATCCTCAGGATAGAGTGCAACACCGACACTTGAAGATATTTTGAGTTTATAGGTATTGATCTTAAATTCATCTCGCAAAAGTGCCATTATTTTATTGAGCACATTTCCGAGATGATCTTCATCGACATTTATCAAAACAATGACAAACTCATCACCGCCAAGTCGCGCAAAAAGATCTTCTTCCCGGATATTGGGCTGAACTCTTTTTACAACCTCTTGAAGTAGCTTATCGCCTATGTTGTGTCCCAAAGTATCATTGATGTTTTTGAAATGATCAAGATCCAAAAATAGAACAGCAAACTTACTATGCTCGCGTTTAGCAACAGCAATGACATACTCCATCTGAGTATAGAGTTCCATACGATTGGCGATACCCGTAAGTGAGTCATGTTTAGCCAAATGGTCCAGCTCTTTTTGTGTTTCAATGATCTGTGTAATGTCTCTGGCGATCCCCTCAACCTCAACAACCTTGCCCTCTTTGTCAAATACCGGCTGCTCCATCACCTCTAGAATACGGGCACTGCCATCTTTGTGGTAAATACTGACGGTATAAGGCGCTTGCGCTTCACCACTAAGTGCCTTATCTGTCTTCTCTTCAACATACATGTTCATTGGATCATCTGTGAGATAAGTCTCATAGTGCTTGAAAAACTCCTCTTTGGTATATCCAAGCATTTCGCTCATAGAATCACTCAGGTAGTTGAACACACCATTGATGTCGTGTGTATAAAAGAAGTAGTGATGTCTCAGGTTTTCAATAAGTCGGCTGTATTTTGCCTCGCTTTTTTGAACCTTTTTCTGCGCACTTTTTTTGAGTTTGCGATAGAGTTCCTGCATCTCGTCAGATGAGACTTCAAGTGAATTTTCCAGATGTTTTCGATCATCATCTGCATCGATGTAACTCTGATTTACAAAGCTTATAAATCTTTCAAATGCACTGTCTGAAACTACTGTACCAAGA
>JAUVKK010000161.1 GCA_030596305.1 Helicobacteraceae bacterium
GAGAAAGACCTAGTTACTGTTTGTAGCAGTTTTTATGAGAATTTATAGGTGGCGACTTCGGCGCATCTTGCACTTCAGTTCACCACTCGACGTACAGGTAGAGAACCTATCGGCTTTTTATTTATGTTACTTTACTCAAAAAACTAAGCTCTCAGCTTAATTTTGTAGAGATATCCTTCGGGATCACTTCAGCACAACTTACACCAAATCTGAAACTTGAGAGCTGTTAAGAAAAAGCCAATTTCTTGGCTTTTTTAAGCTCGGAACCAAAGTAGATATACGTAGTATCTACGACGGAGACCTTCTTGTGTTACGCTGACTGAAGATATTTTTGTATCATACTGTAAAGGGTCAGCTCTGCCTCTTTTACGCTTTTGCCAAACGCCACAATGCCATCTTCATGCCCTTTCATTACAAAGATACTGCTCTCAAATGGATCTCTGTTTTTATAAAGTGATGCGATCTCATCTACCATCTGGGATGTTCCATACTCAGCAGTTGTTGCAAGTGTCTTGTTCTCTTTCATAAAGTTCCAAAGTGCTTTTGAATGGATATGAATAACTGCGTTGATCTGAGGGTCGATCTGATAGATCATAGCATGACTCAGTGCTTCACTGCTCGGTCTGTGTCTGCCTTGGGAGATGACTTTAAAGCTTGAAAAATCATAATCGCTGATGTATGTATAGTAGTCGTTTGTGAGTGATGACAACTCTCCTGTCTGCGTCGCCGTTACAAAAAAAGCGCTGCTGTTTTTCTCTCTTAGGGAGATGTTTCCATAGCCTATACCTTCAGCAACGCCTATGAGTCCAAGTGTAAAGAGTCGTGAACGCAGGGCTTCGAGTGTTTTATAGTCTGAAAAATCCGGAGCACTTTTAGTGGTGTGCTCAATGGAGTACTTTATAACACCGTCGATCATTTTAACTCTTTTATAGCTTTTTCATTAGCTTCAATGAGCCCGGCCTCTGTTATAAGCCCTGTGATCAGTCTCGCGGGTGTTACGTCAAAACCATAGTTGACAGCTTTTGAGCCCTTTGGCGTGATACGGATCTCTTGTGGATTACCGTCACTGTCAAGCCCTCGCATAATATGGACTTCATCTTCACTTCTCATCTCAATATCGATCTCTTTGACGCCGTCGCAGCTCTCAAGATCAAAGGTACTAAGAGGAAGGGCGATGTAAAAAGGGATGTTGTTGTCTTTGGCAGAGAGTGCTTTTAGATACGTCCCTATCTTATTTGCCGCATCACCACAGCGAGTGACCCTGTCTGCTCCGGTAATGACCATATCTACCATGTTATGCTGCATAAGATGACCGCCGGTGTTATCGGCAATGATCGTGTGGTCTACTCCTGCGTCAAGCAGCTCCCAAGATGTCAGGTTCGCTCCCTGGTTTCGCGGACGGGTCTCATCTACCCATACATGGACATCTATACCTCTTCTTTTGGCCTCATAGATGGGTGCAAGTGCTGTGCCGCTGTCTATGATAGCCAGCCAGCCTGCGTTACAGTGCGTTAAAATATTGATGCTTTTGAGACCCTTCTTTTTCATAATATCTTCGATAATATCGCACCCGATCTTGCCAATAGCCTCACTGCGTCTGACATCTTCATCACATATTTTAATGGCCTCTTCTCTGGCATCGTTCAGTACATCATCGCTGTTTTTGATAACTTCTACCATCTTGTCAACGGCCCACATAAGGTTTACAGCAGTAGGACGGGAAGCACGGATCTTGGATGCTTCTTGGATGATCTTGGCTTTGTCACCTTCAAATTCGCGCGCCAGCAAGTAGACACCCATAGCTGCGACATTGCCAATGACTCCGGCACCGCGGACTGTCATATCTGAGATAGCTTCTGTTGCATCTTGGCCTGTTTTTAGAATTCTCGTCAACTCTTCGTGCGGCAGGTATCTCTGGTCCAGGACTTCAAGATCACCCTCTTCGTTTAACCATAACGGTCTGTACTTTGCTCTCATCTTACGCCTTTATCAGTTTTATGACATCATCTATAGCTAGGATATTTTGATACTCTTTTATAAACTTCTCTCCGATTTTCAGAGCAAGTCTGTTCGCTTTTTCTCTGTCTGCAGGATCTTCAATACCGCGAATATCTTCAACACCGGCGATACCCAGTTGTCTTCTCATTACTTTACATCCTGCAAAGCCGACACTCTCTTGAAGAAGTTTTACCATAAACTCTTTTTGATAGGTCTCTAAAACCTCTTTTGAAGCATAACCTTCAATGAGTAGTGCACTCTCTTTTGTCTCATTCCAAAGAGCGATAAACGCTTTAGAAAAACGATCCCAAATTGTAATTATCGTCTCAATGATCCATTTCTGATAAGCCTCATCTTCACTTTGAATGTTGTGAGATACCCAGGACATTACAAGGTTCGCTATCAGAGCACCTATATCAAACCCCATCGGTCCTACAAAAGCAAACTCAGAGTCGAATACATAGGTATCTTCTTGATTGACCATAATAGAGCCTGTGTGCAGGTCTCCATGAATCAGTGCGTCACTTTGGTTCATGAATTTATACTTTAATTCCAGTATCTTTGTTTTTAGTTCAACGTTATCTGCGATCTTTATAGCGATATCTTCTAGCTCCGGAAGGTCAGCGTTTGTCTCATGAACCATAAACGGTGCACTGAATACAAAGTCTTGAGTGAGTTTGCAAAGTTCCGTGTTATCTATAAAGTCGGAGATCAGTCTGCTCTTATCGCTGTTAGACAGGTAGAGTGACGATGTTTTAAAGAGAGCGTTGGCAAGATAAGAGCTGATATGTGCTGCAAAACTTGGATAGATAACACTATCTATCATCCCTTTACGCATAATGATATGCTCACTCAGATACTCCATTACGATCACACTCATCTCTTCATCGCTATGGTAGATCTTTGGTATATGCTCACTCAGTTTTGCAAATGTTTTGAGTGAGCGGATCTCATATGTCATTCTCTCTTTTGAGAGTGGATAACTCTCTCCGACACAGCGCAGGTATGGCACTGCCTGTTTTACTATCAGAGACTTGGAAGCATCCGTTACGGATGTGGCTAAGAACACAAAGTTTAGATTACCGTCACCTATCTCTTTGATATGAAGCGCATCAGCGTTAAAATCACTTTTAATATCAGGAAGTGAAAATAGGTACTCCTGAATGTTTGCGGCATCTAAGATCTTATATAACATTTTTGTCTCCATGTAAAAGATGTGTCCACATGGATTATAGCGCCGTTTCGTTTTACTTTACTCGTGAGCGCTTAAAAATACTCACCTAATGTTTTAGAATTGGGAATTTTAACAACCTCTTCGATATAATCGCGTATTAAATAATGCCCCTTGTATGGGCTTGAAAAGATAGCAATATGGATGTCAGAAAAGCATTTTTAGAATATTTTGAATCAAAAGGGCACGCTAAAGTAGCGAGTGCTCCACTCGTACCGGATGACGCA
>JAUVKK010000085.1 GCA_030596305.1 Helicobacteraceae bacterium
GTACCGACGGTGATCAGTGCCGGTTGATTGTTCAATGTAAGGATCTTTGGATTAGAGAGTGCACGTACCTCACCTTGCTCTTTAAGGAACTTGATGACTTCATTGATCGAACCGCCACCAGTGATCTGGATCAGACCAGCACCTTGAGAATATGTCTCTGTAATATTTCCAATTGGATTAAATAGTGAAACATTATCCGCACTTACTGTATCTATCGCAATATCAAAATTTTGAAGCGCATACAGTTGTGACCAGTCTACACCGGTAGATGATTTGTCATCAAAGAGAACAGCCATCATATGGACATCGATAAGAACCTGTCTTTGAACTTTGTCTTGAAGAAGTTTCAGATATGAGTCAATACGTGCTTGCTGACGACCAGTTGCTGAGACAGTGATCAGCCCGGCATTTTTGTTGATAATAGGCGCTTCTGCCTGGTATGCATCTTCAGGGCGGTTAAGAACACGTTGAAGTTCAAGGTCCAACTCATCCCAGAATTTAACTTCATCGGTATGTTGAATAGAGATACCAGACTGGTTAGAACCGGTACCGCCTTGTTGTCCATCCGTTCCCATGCCACCGGCAGCACCACCACCAGTAGAACCACCCATCAAGCCACCTTGACCGCCTTGGCCGATGTTCGAAGAAGCTGTTGAACTTAACATTACATCAGTCGAGCCTGTACTTTTTCGTTGAGAGAGAATATAGTCAATGTTGTACGTAATCGTCTTAAGATAAGAGATACGCAAAATATCATTATCGATTGTAAAGTTGAGATTGTTCTCAGTCAAGAGGATGTCAAATACTTCATCAATTGTTAGGTTCTTGATGTGTGTTTTATTTAACTTCTTGTCCATCAGTTTTTCAGTTTCACTGTCAGCAACAACTAAACTGTACTCACATGCAGATGTCAATTGGTCAACGTATTCACCGATCGTTGTCCCTTTTGCAGATGAGATACTGAAAAGTTCGTAAGTACAGTCTGCCTGCATAGACGCTGCTAAGACTACAGAAGCAGCAAGTGAGATGAGCTTTTTATTTAGGTTTTTCATTTTCATTTTCCTTTTTTTACTGATAATTTAATTGACGTTGAAGTTGATTTTGTCGTTTTTCTGGTTTTGAAAAAGTTTCAACTCTTTCTTTTTACTCTTTAGTAGAGCTTCACCAGATGAGACTTTAACAATAGTGTACTGTCGTACTCTATCACCCTCTTTGTACCACTTCCCATTGATCTTAACATTTTTGTTAATGGCAGATTCCATTTTAAGTGGTGGAAGTTTGACCTTCTTTTTATAAGCATAGGTGGTCTTCTTTCCATCTTTCCCGGTTTTTAACAATAGAAACGGACTTTTAGTCTTCAATACATCAGAAGCCTTTACCCCAACACGTGGCGGTTTTATCTCTTTAATCTGTGTATTGATCAATGCATGATTTGCTGTTTCAGCAGGCTTGATCTTTTGATCTTGTGTATTTGCTGGTACCTCAGTATTTGCGAGTATAGACATTGGTATCAAAGATACCAACGATAATATTAGTAGCTTTTTCATTAATATGTAATCCCCCACACTGATAGTTTAAGATCCAGATCTAGTTTTTCAGTCGCTACGAGATCTAAATCGTGTAGATCAACAACCAATTTACTTTTTTCTATCGCATTGATAAACTTGACCATATTTTTGTATGGTGCTACAGCTTGAATCTCAAGGTTTAGCACATGCCCAAATGTCGTTTTATCAGTTGCAAGTCTATTTGCAAAAAAGTTCAGCTTGACTTTGTGCTTTTTAGCATTTTCAGCAACAGAGTCGATGAAGGCACCCCACGTCTCTTGATCATAAAAGAGTTCAGGAATTTTTTCAATCTCAGCTTTTATATAAACATTTTCATCTTTTAGGACTACCAGTTTATTGTTAAGATCAGTGATCTGTTGATCTAAGCGTACAATTTCACTTGCAGGGTGCATCAATAAATACTGTTTGTCTTTTGCAATTTTGTCTTGGACCTTTAATGAGGCTGCTTTGATATCATTGTAACCCTTTTCAGAACTTTCCCAAAACACAAGATATGAGAACATGACAAGGACAATAAATACCATTGCATAAATCATCTTTACGTCTTTTTCACTCTTTTGCGCAAAACTCTGGTCTATATCATAAAGATATTTTTCTAACATCGCACTCATTTTAACACCGCCTTCATCTCACTTAGATAGTGTTTTTTCTCTTCATCATAAGCGATCTCTTCGAGTATAAAGTAAAAGCGTGATGTTTTTTTAGATGTAAGATACTCTAGTAATAGGGTAATGTCTTTATCTTTTTCAGAGATCATATTAAATGTGAACCCTTTGAAGTCCTCTGTCTCATGATACGATAGCTTTTGCAGTTTGACTTTGTATTTATTCAGGTCAGCAGCAAACTCTGTTGTCAGTTTAGCCTTCATAGGATAGTTGACCTTGACGTCATGGATCTTTGTCAATGTGTTCATCTGACGGTCAAGTTCAGCTTGTTCAGCATCAACAAGTTTTGTTACAGCATTTTTTTCTACTGTTTTCAGCTTAATGGTTGCTTCACGTGTTGTTTTAACACTGTGTACTTCATTGTATTCAGTATCAAGCATCGACTTGTTCATCTCTTCTGCAAATGTAAGACTCCAAAATGCAACAGGATACGAGAACGCCAGGACTAAGGCAACACCGCTAATAGCAATAAGTTTTCCACTGGCGCGCTGCATAAACTTTGGAGGACGAGGGTAGAGTGAAAAATTACACTCATAACGCTCTTCGCTCTCTGTCATAGTGTAGAGATGTATTAGCTGGTGGACTTGATCCACATATTGACCGTTGGTATTAAAGCCGTAATCAAAATCGAAGGATTTTGAGATCAATCCAAGATATGTCTGTGAATATTCGTCTAAACCGGCAATAGCACCGATCTGCGAGCCGATGTAGATCTGATCGATCGTTTCGAGTTCAAATGCACGTTTGGCATATGTCAGTACATCATTGATATGTAAAAAGAGTTCACCGAACAGTTTAATGAGGTCGCGTTGATATTCTTTGTTCTCAGAAGCAAGGCCGTCACTTGAAAGCAGCTCCATAAAGAGTGCAAAGCTGACTTGCTCACCATAAAGTTCACAGAAACGCTCATGCATCATCTTGATAGAGTATTTAAGTGTTTTGGTGTAGACAAACTCTTGATCATTATAGATAGTGAAAAAGGCATCATTGTCTTGGAAATAGATGTAACAGTGTACACCTACCTCTGTAACGATATCACGTTGATAAAGACCTTTAAGCAATAAAGGAACAGGTACTATCTGATCAATATATTTTACTTTGTCAACAGTTGTCTCAAAGGTCTCATCCATCGTAAGCGGATCAACAATGAAAACATGGAAATAACGCTCTTTTTCATCAAGTTGATGACCTGACTCGATAAATTGAACATTGTATTCAATGGCCATGTCAAGGGCAAGTTCTTCATAAACCTTATTCTCAATAGCAAAAGCAAGATCTTCATCAGGAATGTTTTTACTTACACCGATAAGCGCTGTTAAAAAGTCGTGGGTGTTCAGATAAGACATTGTGTATTGTGTTTTTGAGAAGCTGATGGATTTCACTTGCTCTAATTTGCCAGATGAACCTACAAAGAATGTCTCTTTATAGGGATTTATAGAAAGGACACTGGTAAATGTCGGTTGTTGCGTTTTACTCATCGCAGAAAATCCTATATTGTAATTTTTGTTCAAACGTAATTGAACTTCACTTTTCTACATGTTTATATAAATATAAACAGATCAATAGAACTACAGAAAATTGATAATTAAAACTTATCAATTTTCTGTCACTAATTTCATTTTAGCCATATTAAACTTAAATATATTCTTATGTGTGAAATAAAAAGTTAAAAAGTGGAGAATTTATACTTTTTTTCGCAAAGCGCCTAAATACGATAGTCTTAAGGAGTAAATGGATATATGCGGAATTTGTTTTTGGTATTTTGATAATCTATTGTTATCAAACTTTAGAAAATAAGCATCCTAAGCTTAAATAGTAATTCTAACAAGCCAGGGTTCCTACTAATGTTTTTTTTTATTTGATGTAGCCAAGTTCTTCAAGGAACTTTTTATCGTTTGTCCACCCTTTTTTAACGGAGACAAATAGGTCAAGGTAAACGGGTTTATCTGTGAGTTTTTCTATTTTCGCTCGGGCATCTTGTCCAATACGCTTGATAGCTGCGCCGCCTTTGCCGATGATGATCCCTTTTTGGCTCTCTTTTTCAATGATGATAGTCGCACGGATGTTTTCTACTTTTTGATTCTCTTCGATCTTGTCGATGACAACGTCAGATTCATAAGGGATCTCATCACTGATATTCTCAAAAATTGCTTCACGAATAAACTCTCTGTAGATATCACGTATCATCTCTGTAGTCAGATCATTCGGATCATAGAGGTAAGGTGATACATCCAGATGCTTAACGAGTTGATCAAGGAGGTCATTTTTACCGACATTCTTTGTAACAGACATAGGGATAAGTGCTTCAAATTTTGATGAAAATTGATTGTATTCACTGATTCGAGCCAGTAACTCACCCTGAGAGACCTGATCAATTTTAGAAATAGCGATGATATGTTTGCGGTTTTTGCCATCCACTACTAAAAAACGCTTATAGTGTTTGACTGAATCACTGGCAGGTGCCAGGTAGACAACAATATCACAGTCACCTATTGCTTTAAGTGCCTCTTCAAGCATAAACTGGTTGAGCATCTTCTCTTTCTCATGCAGACCGGGAGTGTCGACAAAGATAATCTGATCATCGTTGTGCATCACAATGGCATTAAGGCGTCTACGTGTTGCATTGGCCTTTTGAGAAGTCATTGCTATCTTTTCACCTAGGATCCAGTTAAGCATGGTACTTTTTCCGGCATTAGGACGTCCGACTAAAGCAACAAAACCAGCCTTGTGCTCCGCTGAATTACTCACCGATAACCTCTAAGTGAATTGTAGCGTGCATCGCATGACCGAGTTTGAAGTCCAGGTCATGTGTGCCTGTCATCTTAATAGCCTCTTTATGGTTGATATGTTTTTTATCGATCACAATACCGTGTTGGTCGTTAAGTGCATGTGCGATCTCATCTTTTGTTACAGAACCGAAGAGGTGACCTGTATTACCAAGCTTTTTACTGATAGTCACTTTTAACTTATCAAGTTTGTCAGCTAACGCTTTCAAATCTTCTATCTCT
>JAUVKK010000186.1 GCA_030596305.1 Helicobacteraceae bacterium
ATGGTGTCATCCCGGACTTGATCCGGGATCCACTGCATCAAGGATGCAGATAACAGCCCGGCTGTTATAAGAGCTAGATTCTGAATCAAGTTCAGAAAGACAAGATCACGGGGCTTTCAGTCCAGAGTGGTTTAGTTTACATTCCGTTTATTGCTAACCCCTAAAATATTACTATTTGAGGTGCAAAAACCATTTACCATTTTCATTTCTCATCGGGCATAATTAACTCTTGAATCGGCATCGGCGTGGCGATATTCGCTTCTCTTAGTCCTTTGTAGACAGCGATAGCAACATCACTTTGTGCGACGATAAGGTTCTCTGTGAGCCAGTAATAAAGTTTGAACTCAAGGTAGTAGTCACCAAAGCCTTGAAAGGTCGGAAGCGGCTCCGGCTCTTTTAGGACATCATCGTTGTTGAGTGCTACACTGTGCATGATCTCCAGTACCGTTTCTATGTCACTGTCAAAAGCAACTTTGATCTGCAGGACTTTACGGCGGCGTTCATCCGAGAGTGTCCAGTTAATGATCTTGGAGGAGATAAAACGTTCGTTTGGAACGATGACTTCTGAACCGTCAAAGGTCTGGACTGAACTTGCTCTGGTACCGATAGTCAGTACTTTTCCCATTGTGTTGTCTACTTCTATGGTATCGCCGATTTGTATCGGTCGCTCGAAGACCATGATGATGCCTGAGACAAAGTTGGCGATGATGTTGCGAAGACCAAAACCGATACCGACACCAAGAGCACCGAAGACAAGAGTAAACTGTTCGGTTGAGACACCGAGTGAAGAGAAAGCGATCAGTACACCGCTGATGACGATGATGTAGTTGAGTGTTGTGGTGATGGCTGTCGGCATTCCGCGTGAGAGTTTAAACCGCGAAAAGATCTCTACATCTAACACAATATGAACGAAACGCGACGTCAGCCACGTGCCGACTATGATCATAACAAAACTGACCACAGATGCCAGGGAGATGGTAGTGCTGCCGATGATCCAGGTCTGCGCCATAGTGGCATCGACAAAGTCGTTGAGCGTGTTCTCAAGCCCAAGGACTTTGATGAGGATCTTAAACCACCAGGCGATCATAACAAGCTTGATCACAAAGGTAGTTGTCTTCTCGATCTTCGTTGCGTATTTGTCCAGGATGTTTGAAGCTGAAGAGATACGACGACGTAATATGATAATGACGTAACCGGAAAGAATGATCGTCAGAACATAGAAGATGATACTGGCATGAAAGGCTGTGAAAACGCCATGTGCGATCTTTTCAGAGAGCAGCATCGCACCATAAAGATTGGCCAGTATGGAGACGACTAATAGTAAAACAACCAATGGGAGGGTTTTATAGATGATCGTTTTGATCATACCCATCTCAATAAAGTCAGCTACCTTGTTTTGAATAAATTTAATGATGAGGGTAATGAGACCGATGCTGATAGCGATGTTGAAAATACGGTCATCAAGGTCGAAACCGATGGCATTTTTTTCCATCAAAGAGAGGAAGTAGAGGGTGAAATAGCCATAAAAATAGGGTCCGACTTTTTTGTGGACAACGGTTTGAATGATCCTGATAAGTGGTATTAAGATGATATATAAGATCATCTCTCTTGCTGACTTGGGAGCATCCACTAAAGCGATTGCACTCAACAAGACGATCAAAATAAGTGCAGTGGAAAAGGGAAGTGCTATAAAAAAGTAATTCTTTTTATGGATAGAAGACTTGGAGACAAAGAGTTTTCGTTTACGATAGAGGTAGTTAAAGTAGCCGACAAAACCGATAATGATCAGCGAACCCAAAACCATAACGGTCTGTTGGTCTGCATGCGTCTTATTGTAGAGCACAAACTCATGAAACTTCTCACTCAGGTTTGTGTAGATCCCTTTAATGTAATGAAGCGGAGAGAGTGAGTCTGTTGTAATGAGTTTGGTTAAGGGTTCCTGGTTTTGGTAGAAGACACGATTGGAGAGAAGAAGTTCTGTCTCTTTGAGTTGAAGAACTTTTTCGTTTATAGCGGCTATATTTGTTGTGATAAGGCTAGCGTCTGTCAAAAAGGTGTCGTAGTTTCTTTTTGCATGATTGCGCAGCTCTTCTATCTCGACAATGACATTGGCGATATGGTTTTGAATGACCTCTGGTGCAGACTCTCTGTTTGCATTGATGTGAGTCTCGCTCCAGAGTACAGAGTGTATCTCTAGCTCTTTACGGCGGATGTCGTAGACTTTAATGCGCTCTTTAGCCAGTTGTTCCCAAGCTTTGAGTTCACTGTTATAGACATCCCACTCCTGCTTGTGTTTTTGCAGAGTGCGCACACTTTGGTTTTCAAGATCTTCATAAACGGGGTCATTTAAGAGTCCGTTGATAGCCTCTACATACGAGGGTAAGACTTTATGGATCTCAAGGGTGGATTTCTCTTCTTTGAGCTCTTTAGCGATCTCTTTTAGGGCTGTACTTGTCTTAGCCGCTTCTGTGGGAACATCGCTGAGTGCAATGAACTTGGGCTTTTGAACCTCTGGCTCACTCTTTTCTTGCGGTTTATCGACTATCTCTTCTGCTGCAAGATGAGATGAGAAAAGGAGTGCAGAGAGAAAAATAATATGTAATAAAAAGTTATTCACAGCGGTCCTTCATCTATATAAAATGATAATCCATATATTATAGAGTTATTATGTTAAAAAATGCTATCTACTAATTTTTGAAAGAGGTACTGTAATGAGCCATCATGCGAAAAAGGGTGTCAAGCAGCACTATCTTCAGCTGGGTATACTTGTTTTTGGATTGGTGCTTTGGTTTATACCGACACCAGAGGGTCTAAAACCGGAAGCCTGGCACCTTTTTGCTATCTTCATCTCTGCTATTTTTGCCGTTATGGTAAATGCTCTTCCCATTTTTACCTCCTCTATTTTGGCACTCTCTGCCGCTGTACTAACAGGTACACTTGCAACAGAAGAGGCATATAGCGGTTTTTCGCAAGAGTTTATCTTGCTGATTATTGTCGCTTTTTTAATTGCGCGTGGGGTCATTAAGTCGGGTCTTGGACGTCGTATTGCCTTTATGATCATCAAGCGTTTTGGCAAGTCGAGTCTTGGACTCTCTTACTCCGTCATTGCGGC